>WGCB01000356.1 GCA_015494005.1 Caldilineaceae bacterium | reverse complement strand
AAATGAGAATGCGTCTCATTTGCGGATCCGGTGTGGCTCTGGCACCGGCCGACCGGAGCGATGTGAGGTGAAGGGGAGGGGGACGATGACCGGAACGAGGAAAAGGTGGCTCCACGCTCTCTGGGGAGTTGGGCTGACGCTTACGCTGATCGCCGCCTGCACTTTCGGACCGAGCCCAACCACGGATGCCAGGGCCGGGGATCGGGCCACTGCTCTCTACGCGGACACCATCCCTCCCTTGGAGGCTGTCTCCCTGGCGCCGGGCGAGAAGCTGCGAGTGGTGGCCACCACCACCATCCTGGCCGATGTGGTGGCCCAGGTGGGCGGTGACCAGATCCAGCTCACGGGCCTGCTGCCCCCGGAGACGGATCCTCACAGCTACCAGCCCACCCCCCAGGACCTGCGCGCCCTGGCCCAGGCCCAGGTGATCTTCATCAACGGGCTGGGGCTGGAGGATTTCCTGGCCGAGACCCTGGCCAACGCCGGCAGCCAGGCGCCCATCGTGCCCGTCTCCGCTGGGGTGGCGGTGATCGAGCTGGACCAGCCCCAGGAGGGCGAGGACGCCTCCCGCGAGCGTGGCAGAGTGGATCCCCACGTCTGGTTCAGCGTGCCCAACGTGGTGATCTGGACCCAGAACATCCAGGCGGCCCTGAGCCAGCTCGATCCGGAGCGCGCCTCCGCCTACGCGGACTCCGGCCAGGCCTACCGGACCCGTCTCCAGGATCTGGACGCCTGGATCCGGGAGCAGGTGGCCACCGTCCCGCCGGAGCGGCGCAAGCTGGTGACAGATCACCTGGCCTTCGGCTACTTCGCCCGGGAGTACGGCTTCCAGCAGATCGGCGCCCTGGTGCCCTCCTTCAGCACCTCGGCCCGGCCCTCGGCCCAGCAGCTGGCCAAGCTCCAGGAGCAGATCCGCCAGGAGGGCGTCCAGGCCATCTTCGTGGGCATGTCCGTGAACCCGGAGCTGGCGGAGCAGGTGGCCCAGGACCTGGGCATCCAGGTGGTGCGGCTCTACATCGGCGCCCTCAGTGGACCCGACGGCCCGGCGCCCACCTACGAGGATTTCATGCGCTACGACGTCAACGCCATCGTCGCGGCCCTGCGTTGAGGAGAGCCCCCATGCCCATTTTCCACACCCATGCCTCCCACCGGCCTGATGTTCCCGCCCTGGAGCTGGAGCACGTCACCGTCCACTACCGCAGCGACCTCCCCGCGTTGGAGGACGTGAGCCTGCGGGTGGAACGGGGGGAGCTGGTGGCCATCGTCGGGCCCAACGGCGCCGGCAAGAGCACCCTCTTCAACGTCATCGTGGGGGTGGTGAAGCCCACCCGGGGCACGGTGCGCATCTACGGCAGCCAGCCCGGCGGCCACATCTGCATCAGCTACGTGCCCCAGCGCAACCAGATCGACCGCCGCTTCCCGGTGACGGTGGCGGACGTGGTCATGATGGGGCGGGTGGGCAAGATCGGCCTCTTCCGTTGGCCCAGCCGCCAGGACTGGGAGCTGGTCCACAAGGCTCTGGCCCAGGTGGGCATGGAGGCCTTCGCGGACCGACCCATCGGCGAGCTCTCCGGCGGGCAGCAGCAGCGGGTCTTCCTGGCCCGGGCCCTGGCCCAGGAGGCGGAGCTCATCCTGCTGGACGAGCCCCTGACCGGCCTGGACATGCCCAGCCAACGGGCCATTCTGGCCATCCTGGCCCGGCTCCAGGAGCAGGGGATCACCATCCTGGTGGCCACCCACGACCTGAACCTGGCCGCGGACCACTTCCCCCGCATGGTCCTGCTGAACCGTCGCCTCATCGCCGACGGCGCCCCGGAGGAGGTCCTGACCCCGGAGCATCTGGCCCAGGCCTACGGCGGTCACCTGCACGTGCTGCCCACAGAGAGCGGCGCCCTCATCCTGGCCGACACCTGCTGCAGCCACGGGGAGCCCCCGTCCCTCCCCCTGGGCCGGGATGGACGCGCCAGAACCGAGACGGCGGAAAAGGAGGAGTGATGGCACTTTGGCACTGGCTGGTGGATCCGCTGGCCTACCCCTTCATGGGCCGGGCGCTGCTGGCCTCGGTGATGGTGGGGGTGGTCTGCTCCGTTCTAGGGACGTACATCGTGCTCCAAGGCATGGCCTTCTTCGGGGATGCGCTGGCCCACGCCATTTTGCCCGGCGTGGTGGTGGCCTTCCTGCTGGGCTGGCCGCTGGAGGTGGGGGCGCTTCTCTTTGGGGTGCTCACGGCCATCGGCATTGGCCTGCTCAGCGAGCGGGAGGAGATCAAGGAGGACACGGCCATCGGCATCGTCTTCGCGGGGAGCTTTGCCCTGGGCGTGGCCCTGCTCAGCACGGTGCGCAGCTACGCCACGGACTTGACCCACATTCTCTTCGGGGATGTGTTGGGGGTGTCCAACGGGGATCTGGCCCTCATCTTCGGCCTGGGCCTGCTGGTCCTGCTCACGGTCGTCGCCTTCTACAAGGAGTTCCTGGTCCTGACCTTCGACCCCATGCTGGCCATGGTGTTGCGGCTGCCGGCCCGCTTCCTGCGCTACCTGCTCCTGGTCCTCCTGGCGGTGACCATCGTGGTCTCCTTGCAGACGGTGGGCGTGGCCCTGATGCTGGCCATGCTCATCACCCCGGCCACCGCGGCCTTCCTCCTCACCCGGCGCCTGCCGGTGATGATGGGCATGGCGGCCCTCATCGGCGCCTTCGCCAACGTGACCGGCCTCTACCTGAGTTACTACGTCAACGTGGCCTCGGGCCCGGCCATGGTCCTGGTGGCCACGGCCATCTTCCTCCTGGTCTACTTCCTAGGACCGGATCGGGGCCTGGTCTGGCAGTGGGTCCGTCACCGGGGCCGGCAGCGGGTCGTCGTGCAGGGATAGGCGAATCACGGCCGGTAGACCTGGATCCGTCGCTCGGGCACCCGCTGCATGAGCCGCTCCATGGAGCCCTGGATCTGTCCCAGGATCTCCCCTAGATCCAGGGTGAGGAGCTGCCGGTCCCGCATGAGGATGCGGCCATCCACGATGACCGTCTGTACATCGCTGGCCCGTGTGCTGTAGACCAGGTTGGCCGGGATGCTGTGCACCGGCTGCTGGTGGGGGCCGCTCAGGTCCACCAGGATCAGGTCGGCCAGGTGGCCGGGAGCCAGATGGCCCAGGTCGTCCGGCCGGCCGAAGACCCGGGCGCTCTCTCGGGTGGCGATCCAGAGGGCCTGGTGGACGGCCATGGCCTGGGGACGTCCCGTCTCGTGCTTCTGGAGCAGGGCCATGAGCCGCATGCTCTCCCAGATGTCCAGGGTGTTGTTGCTGGCCGCGCCGTCCGTGGCCAGGCCGAAGGGGATCCCCGCGGCCCGCATCTCCTGGAGGGGTGGCAGGCCCATGCTCAGCTTCATGTAGGTCTTGGGCGCGTGGGCCACCCCCACGGGATGCCGAGCCAGGATGGGGATGTCCTCGGGCAGGATGCCGCAGAGATGGGCCAGGATGGTGGGCACCTCCAGGACGCCGGTGCGCTCCAGGACCTGGATGGGGGTCAGCCCCCGCCGGGCCAGGCTGGCCTCGGTCTGCTCCCGGGTCTCTGCGGCGTGGATGTGGATGCCCACGCCCAGGCGCTTGGCCCGCTC
>WGCB01000355.1 GCA_015494005.1 Caldilineaceae bacterium | reverse complement strand
GGACGAGCCCAACCCCTTCGTCCCCCGAGCCGAGGACGAGGAGAAATCCCCGGAGAAGGAAAACGGGGACGAGGACGACAAGAACGGCGGGGAAAACGGCGAGGACGGGGGCGAAAACGGCGATGAGGATGGCGACGAGTACGGCGAGGAGCAGCCCGAGGACGAGGGGGGCGAGGAGGACAGCGCTCCCGGCGGGTCCCTGCGCGGGGCCCAGGCAGAGGACGCGGAGCCGTCCAAGTCCGGCCAGGCCAAGGGCAACGGCTCCGGGGAGCCCGGCAAGGAGAAGCCACCCAAGCCCGTGCGCATTGACCTGGAGGGCATCCAGCAGCGCGTCCTGCCCTTCCCCGTGGCCGAGGGCCGCTACGGCCGCATCGGCGCGGTGCCGGGCAAGGCCATCTTCCTCCAGTTTCCCATCCGGGGCAGCCTGACCGACGACTGGACCGACGAGGAGCCCGGCGGCCTCCTGCGCATGTACAACTTCAAGGAGTACCGCAGCGAGACCCTGGCCGAGGAGGTGAACTGGTTTGAGCTCTCCCGCAACCGCAAGAAGCTCCTCTACGGCAGCGGCCACAGCCTGCGGGTGATCCCCGCAGGGGAGAAGCCCCCCACCAGCGGGCCGCCCCGGCGCGTGGGCTGGATCCAGCTGGGCCGGGTGAAGGTCTCGGTGGATCCCCAGAGCGAGTGGGAGCAGATGTTCCGGGAGGCCTGGCGGCTGCAGCGGGACCAGTTCTGGACCGAGGACATGTCCGAGGTGGACTGGCAGATGGTCTACGAGCGCTACTTCCCCTTGATCCGGCGGGTGAGCAGCCGCAGCGAGTTCAGTGACCTCATGTGGGAGATGCAGGGGGAGCTGGGCACCAGCCACGCCTACGAGTTCGGCGGGGACTACCGGCCCCGGCCCAGCTACCGGCAGGGCTTCCTGGGGGCGGCCATCCGCTGGGACGAGGCCGCCGGGGGCTACCGAGTGGAGTCGCTGATCCTGGGGGACCCCTGGGATGCCAAGGCCCACTCCCCCCTGGCCGCGCCGGGGGTGAACGTCCGCCCAGGGGATCTGATCCTGGGGGTGAACGGCCAGCCGGTGAGCCGCGACGTCAGCCCGGGGCAGCTGCTGGTGAATCTGGCGGACGAGGAGGTGCTCCTGACCATCCGACCGGGCCAGGCGGAAGCCGCCCAACAGGAGGCGGAGGGGGCGGAGGAAGCGTCCCTGCGCACCGTCACCGTCCACACCCTGGCCACGGAGGCCCAGGCCCGCTATCGAGCCTGGGTGGAGGGCAACCGGCGCCACGTCCACGAGGCCACCGAGGGCCGGGTGGGCTACGTCCACATCCCCGACATGGGGCCCCGGGGCTACGCGGAGTTCCACCGGGGCTATCTGGCCGAGGTGGAGCGGGACGCCCTGATCGTGGACGTGCGCTACAACGGGGGCGGCCACGTGAGCGCCCTCATCCTGGAGAAGCTGGCCCGGCGTCGCCTGGGCTACGACGTGACCCGCTGGGGAGGCGCCACGCCCTACCCCACCGAGTCGGTGGGCGGGCCCCTGGTGGCCATCACCAACGAGTACGCGGGCAGCGACGGGGACATCTTCAGCCACAGCTTCAAGCTGATGAAGCTGGGTCCCCTCATCGGCAAGCGCACCTGGGGCGGGGTCATCGGCATCTGGCCCCGGCACGCGCTGGTGGACGGCACCATCACCACCCAGCCGGAGTTCAGTTTCTGGTTCGAGGATGTGGGGTGGAACGTGGAGAACTACGGCACGGAGCCGGACATCGAGGTGGACATCACACCCCAGGACTACCGGGAGGGGCGGGATCCTCAGCTGGAGCGGGCCATCCAGGAGATCCTGGGCCTGCTGGAGGAGAAGCCGCCCTTGCCTATCCCGGACGTGAGCCAGCGTCCCAGCCGACGGCTGCCCAAGCTGCCGCCGCGAGGATGAACCGGAAATTGGGCAATCGGGAGATTGGGACGATCCAATCCCCCGATTGCTCAATTACTGTCCCAGGGCCTGCTGGACGATGGCCGCCAGCTGTTCGTAGCTGGGCGGGGCAGGCAACACCTGGCCGTTGACCACGAAGCTGGGCGCGCCCCGCAGGCGCAGCCGCCGAGCCTCCTGCAGGTTGGCGTCCACCTTGCGCTTCATCACCCCGTTGTCCAGGCACTCGTCGAAGGCAGCCCGGTCCAGGCCCACCGCGGTGGCGTACTGCTTCAGCTGGGCCACATCCAACCCAGCGAAGTGCTCGTAGACGTAGTCGTGGTACTCCCAGAACTTGCCCTGGGCCCCGGCGCACTGGGCCGCCTCCGCCGCCTTGGGGGATTGGACCGTGATCACCGGGAAATCCTTCCAGATGAACTGGACCTGGTCCCCGAACTGGGCCACGATCTGGGCCTGAATGCCGGCGTTGTGCCAGGCCCGGCAGGAGGGGCAGCCGAAATCGGAGAACTCCTCGATCTTCACCGGGGCGCTGTCCGGCCCCACCACCGGATCCGGGACCTCCGCGGCGGAGAGGCTGGGGCTGCCTGCCGTCTGCTGCCAGACCACGTAGACCAGGGCCAGGGCAAACAGGGCCCCGACCAGGCTCAGGATGGTGCGCTGGCGCCGTTGGGCCCGCTGGCGCTGGGCTTGACGTTCCTTGCGGCTCAGTTTCGCCTTCGTCTTGCTGCTCATGATGGCTGATTCGCTCCTTGCTATGATGGCTCGCTGGATGTGGCCCCACCGGTGACGTGGGGCGCGGGCAGCTGCGCCCGCGTACACTCTTTCGATGCAGGAAAGAGGCTGTTGGTGACACCTGGCGCCAGCCTACGCCAAGCCCAGCCCGGCCACTGTGAAGCCCCCTACAAAAGAGGCCCCAACGCCAGGGCGGGAACCGAGTCTCCGGTTCCCGCCCTGGTCTGCTTTTCGATTCTATCCACCTGCCATCCACCTGGGTTCGCTTCACTGGCCCAGGCCCTAGCCGAAGCCCGAGAGTCAGGCCGCTACTGGCAGTGGGCCTGGCGCTCTCGGAACTGGACATCCACCACTGCCAGGATGGCCACGTTGATGATGTCCCGCACGTCCGCGCCCGTCTCCAGGACGTGGATGGGCTTGCACATGCCCACCAGGATGGGGCCGATGGCGTCCGCGTGGCTCAAGCGGTTGAGCAGCTTGTAGGCCGTGTTGGCCGCGCCCAGGTCCGGGAAGACGAGCACGTTGGCGTTGGAGACCTGGCTGAAGGGGTAGTGGCGCTGCATCAGCTCCGGCACCACGGCCACATCCGCCTGCATCTCCCCGTCCACCTGCAGCTGGGGATCCTGGGCTTTGACCAGCTCCGTGGCCTGGCGCACCTTCTCCGACAGCGGGTGGCGGGTGCTGCCGAAGTTGGAGAAGCTGAGCATGGCCACCCGGGGATCCACCTCGAACTGCCGGGCCACATCCGCGGCGTTGAGGGCGATGGCGGCCAGGGTCTCCGCGTCCGGGTCGATGTTCACCGTGGCGTCGGAGAAGAAGTACATGCGATCTTCCACGATGATGAGGAAGACGCCGCTCACCACCCGGCGATCCGGGTTGGGGCCTACGGTCTGCAGGGCCGGGCGCAGCACCTCCGGGTAGTTGTAGGTGAGGCCGGAGATGAAGGCGTCCGCGTCTCCCTGGTCCACCATCATGGGGCCCAGGTAGTTGGGCTGGCGCATGAGATCCCGGGCCCGAGAGCGGGTCACCCCTTTGCGCTGGCGACGCAGGTAGAAGATCTCCGCGTACTCCTGCCGTTTCTCGAACTCGTAGGGGTTGATGATGGCCGGGGAGTAGTCCACCCCCAGCTCCTGGATCTGGGCCTGGATCCGCTCGGGCCGGCCCAGGAGGATGGGCACGGCGATGCCCTGGGCTTCCAGCGCGTGGGCGGCCCGGATGATCTTGGGCTCCTCCCCTTCGGCGAAGACGATGCGCTTGGGATCCTGCTTGGCCTTCTGCTCCATGAAGCGCATGACCTGCACCCGCTTGCCCAGACGGCCGGCCAGCTCGTCCATGTAGGCGTCCAGGTCCAGGTGACGGCGGGCCACACCCGTCTCCATGGCCGCCTTGGCCACAGCCGGAGCCACCCACATGAGCACCCGGGGATCCAGGGGCTTGGGGATGATGTACTCGGGGCCAAAGTGGAGGCTGGTCAGCCCGTAGGCCCGGAGCACGCTGTCCGGGACATCCTCCTTGGCCAGGGCCGCCAGGGCCTTGGCCGCGGCCATCTTCATCTCCATGTTGATGGCCCTGGCCCGCACGTCCAGGGCCCCGCGGAAGATGAAGGGAAAGCCCAGCACGTTGTTCACCTGGTTGGGGTAGTCGCTGCGGCCTGTCCCCATGATCACCATGTCATCCCGAGCCGCGACCGCGTCCTCGTAGGGGATCTCCGGGTCCGGGTTGGCCATGGCGAAGATGATGGGGTTGGGCGCCATGCTGCGCACCATCTCCTGGGTCACCACATTGGGCACGGAGAGGCCGATGAAGACATCCGCGCCCACCAAGGCATCCGCCAGGGTGCGGGCGTCCGTCTCCGCCGCGTACTTCTCCTTGTAGGGGTTCATCCCCTCCTTGCGCCCCTTGTAGATCACCCCCCGGGAGTCCAGCATGAGGATGTTCTCTTTGCGGACGCCCAGGGCCACGTAGAAGTCGGCCACGGCGATGCCGGCCGCGCCCGCGCCGCTGATCACCACCTTGATCTGGGAGATGTCCTTGCCCGTGATCTCCAGGGCGTTCAGCAGGCCAGCCCCAGAGATGATGGCCGTGCCGTGCTGGTCGTCGTGGAAGACCGGGATGTCCACCCGCTTCTGCAGTTCCTGCTCGATGTAGAAACACTCCGGGGCCTTGATGTCCTCCAGGTTGATCCCCCCGAAGGTGGGGGCGATCATCTGGCCGAACTGGACCATGGCCTCGGGATCCAGACTGTCCACCTCGATGTCGAACACATCCACGTCGGCAAAGCGCTTGAAGAGCACCGCCTTGCCCTCCATGACCGGCTTCGCGGCCAGTGGCCCTCGATTGCCCAGGCCCAAAATGGCCGTGCCGTTGCTGATGACGCCCACCAGGTTCCCCTTGGCCGTGTAGTCGAAGACCTTGCTGGGATCCTCGGCGATCTCCAGGACCGGGATGGCTACCCCAGGCGAGTAGGCCAGGGAAAGGTCCCGCTGGGTGGCCATGGGCTTGGTGGGCACCACGGTCAACTTGCCTGGCCGCCCTTTGGAATGGTACTCCAGTGCATCCTTTTTGGTGAAAGCCATGATCTCCTCTCTTTCTGAGGGGCTGCCTCATGCCCCCTTTCGGAAGGTATTGGGAACGCTGAGCACCTTGCTCCGCGTCGTCGCCGATGTCGTTGCACCTGTCCCCGCGCCTCGAGGGCAGATCCCAGGCATCACTCTGTATTGTATAGCAAAAACCGGAATAGTTGTAATCCTTTTCAGTGCCCATACTGGCCTAATTTTCCTTTCGCTCTTGGGCTGAATCCGGCCGGATCGCCGCCCCGCAGGACCTGCTTCCCGGGGTGCGGGGACGGCCCGCTGCCCAGCTGGCGTGTCGGACGGCTCCGCACCGCGGCGCGAAAAGGCCGCCTGGGAGAGTTCCCAGACGGCCCCGACAGACCATCCCTATCCGTTGGTTGGTGCGTCCCGGCTCAGCCCTGGACCGGTCTCCATTCGATGAGGGCCGTGGCCACCCAGGTGGGCGGAGGCTGCTTGTAGAGCTCGGTGGCGTCGCTGTAGCCCAGGTCCAGGATGTGGCCGGTCATGGGCCCGCGGAGGTAGCGGAAGACCTGCCCCGCGTCCCGGGCGTCGCTCTTGCCCACCACACAGTGCTGGTTCCAGCCCCAGTAGTCTCCCTGGCCCAAGGTCTGCAGGCCGTGCTCGATGCTGCGCCGGGCCATCTCCAGCCCGCCCTCGTGGGGGTGCCGAGCGATGGCCGGGGAGTCCCCGTAGCCGATGCCGTGGTGGAAGGGGTCCTCGGTGGAGACCACCACCGCGTCCTCGCACAGGCGGGCCAGCTCCTCGATGCCGGGCAGGCGCTCGGGATGGCCGCCGGCCAGCCAGGGGTAGCGCTCGATGACCTGGGGCCCCTGGATGCCCCGGCGCTTGGTCTCCGCGGCCCAGAAGTGGCGCCAGCTGGTCAGGGCGTGGTCGTGGCGCCAGGTGTCCGGCCCGTCGATGCCCGGCCCCTGGATGCCCCATTGGGCCTCCTGAGCCGGATCCCCGCCCCGGCTCACCCGGATGCGGGCGTTCTCCATCTCCTCGGTGAAGGCGTGGAGCACGCTGATCACCACCACCCGGTCCGCGCCGCTGTCCAGGCAGGCATGGACCGCGGCCGCGATCTGGTGGCCGCAGTCCGCCACCCCCGCGTGGGGGAAGACGATCACCCCGCCGGCCGCCAGGGTCCCGGAGAGGTCCCACTGCCGGGCCTGGTCCAGCAGACGCAGGGTGCCCTCCTCGCCCAGGGCCGCGTGTTCCCGGGCGTAGAGGGCGTGGATCTCTTCTCGCAGCTGCATGTACTTATCCATGGGGTCTCCACAGGAGTCAGAGTTGGAGGTTGGGAGCTGGCGCCTGTTTTCGGCTACAGCTCCTCCAGGATGGCCAGCTTGACCTCGCCGATGGCCTTGGTCACGTCGATGTCCCGGGGGCAGGCCTGGACGCAGTTGAAGACGGTGCGGCAGCGCCAGACCCCGTCCCGGTCGTCCAGGATCTGGAGCCGCTCCAGCGCCCCCTGGTCCCGGTCGTCGAAGATGAAACGGTGGGCCTGGACGATGGCCGCAGGGCCGATGTAGTCCTGGTTGGCCCAGTAGCTGGGGCAGCTGGTGGTGCAGGCCGCGCAGAGGATGCACTTGGTGGTGTCGTCGAAGCGTTCCCGGGCCTCGGGGCTCTGGAGGCGCTCCTTCTCCGGGGGCTCCTCCTCGTTGATCAGGTAGGGGAGGACGGCCCGGTACTTGGCGAAGAAGGGCTCCATGTCCACCACCAGGTCCTTGACGATGCGCATGCTGCGCAGGGGCTCCACCTGGCAGACCTTCCCCACGTCCCGCATGAGCACCTTGCAGGCCAGAGCATTGCGGCCGTTGATCACCATGGCGTCGCTGCCGCAGATGCCGTGGGCGCAGGAGCGGCGCAGGGTCAGGGTGCCGTCCTGGTACCACTTGATCTGGTGCAGGGCATCCAGCACCCGATCCGTGGGTTCCACGTCCACCGTGTACTCGCCCCACCAGGGCTTTTTGTCTTTTTCCGGGTTGAACCGGCGAATTCGCATGGTCACTTTCATGGCAGTTCGTCCTTGGAGGGAAAGGGGTGCTGAAAATTCGACGTCGATACCAGGGGCCGGGGGCCAACGTCAGTAAGTGCGTTCCTTGGGCTGGTACTTGGTGATGACCACCGGGCGATAGTCCAGCTCGATCTGACCGTCCTTGCGGCTGGCGAAGGTGTGTTTCAGCCAGTGGACGTCGTCCCGCTCCTTGAAGTCCTCCCGGCTGTGGGCGCCCCGGCTCTCCTGGCGGGCCAGGGCACTGACCGCAGTCACCTCGGCCAGGCTCAGGAGATTGTTCAGCTCCATGGCCTCCAGCAGCTCGGTGTTGAAGCGCTTGCCCTTGTCCATGACCGTGATGTCGGTCATGCGCTCCTGGAGCTCCCGGATCTTGTCCAGGGCCTCCTGGATGCCCTCCGCGGTGCGGAAGACGCCCACGTGTTCCATCATCACGCTCTGCATCTCGCTGCGGATGTCCGCCACCCGCTTGGAGCCGGTCTGGGCCAGGAGCCGGTCGATCTCCGCCTGGACGGGCTCCCAGGTCTCCTCGGGTAGCTCGGGCCAGTCCGTCTCCCCGCAGTAGGCCGCCGCGGATTTGCCCGCCCGCTTGCCGAAGACCACCAGATCCACCAGGCTGTTGGTGCCCAGGCGATTGGCTCCGTGGACACTGACGCAGGCCACCTCCCCTGCGGCGAGGAAGCCCGGGACGATGCCGCCGTGAGCGTCGGCCCGCACCTGGCCGTGGACGTCCGTGGGGATGCCCCCCATGGCGTAGTGGGCCGTGGGCTGCACGGGGATGGGCTGGGTGGCCGGGTCGATGCCCAGGTAGGTGCGGCAGAAGTCGGCGATGTC
>WGCB01000354.1 GCA_015494005.1 Caldilineaceae bacterium | reverse complement strand
GCGTGTGGGTCGGGGTGTCCGTGGGTGTGGAAGTAGGCGTGGAAGTGGGTGTGGAAGTGGGTGTGCTGGTCGGGGTGTCTGTCGCCGTAGGGGTGGCCGTCGGCGTGTGGGTCGGCGTCGACGTGCTAGTGGGCGTCGATGTATGGGTCGGCGTCGGCGTGCTGGTGGGCGTGCTGGTGAACGTGGGTGTACTGGTGGGTGTTGGGGTGGCCGTCGGTGTGTGGGTCGGTGTAGGAGTAGGCGGGTTGGTCAAGGGCACAGAGCAGGCGAAGGCCTCGGTGTCCCAGCTGCTGGCATCGTGCAAAGGTTGGCCGAAGAGCCCCACGCCCGTGGCCGCGGCGGTAGTCAGGTCGAACTTCACCAGCCCCTCGTAGCTGCCGCTGGGATCGCTGCCGAAAGCGCCCTGATCCCCCAACACACCGTAGAGGGTGCCGTCCGGAGCGAATCCGATGTCCTCCACGTCGTCCACGCCCGTGTAGCCAGGGTCCCCGGACGGGCCGCCCACCAGGGTCATGACGCCGGTGGCCATGTCGATGGTGACCAGGTAGCTCTTGCTGGCCCAGGCGCTGTAGATCCCGTAGAGGGTGCCGCTGGTGGGATGGAAGGAGATGCCATCCACGTGGGGATCGTAGCTGGAGGCCAGGGGATCCGGGCTGATGGTGAGGGCCGTCAGCGTGGTGGTGACCCCAGTGCTCTTGTCGATACGGTAGAGCGTGCCCGGCGAGCCGTCGTTTTTGTAGTTCGCCACCCCGTAGAGGAGACCGCTGTTCGGGTCGAAGGCCAGGGCGTCCACATCGTGGAGGCCGATGTCGCTGTGGATGACGGTGGTGGCCACGGTCTGGTCGTCGATGGTGATGAAGGGCGTGGCTCCCTGCTCCCCGGCCACGTTGTAGACGGTCAGGGTGGCCGGGTCGATGGCCAGGTTCTCACCGTCCGGCGGATCGATCTTGCCCAGCACGTCCACCTGGCCCGAGCTGAGCTGGATGGTCCCGAAGTAGTCGCCGGCATCGGCCACCACGTAGCACATGCCCACAGAGACGGGATCCACAGGACGCAGGCCGAAGTCCACAGTCAGATCGTCGGCGTTGACCGTCACGTCGGCCCGGTGGCTGGGGCTGCCGTTGCTGTCCAGGGCTGGATCGCTGCCCGCCGAGGCTGGGCTGGCGATCAGCCCTCGCAGGGGGCCGCCGATCCCGTAGTTGGAGCGAGGCAGCACTACGCAGTAGTCACCGGACTGGCTCACGCTGAACTCGTACCACCCCGGATCGCCGGTTACCGGATGGTCCGCAGTGGTCACCGTGGCCAGAGGCGTCGCGCTGGGGCTCAGGGCCGCACAGGCTCCGCTGTAGAGCTCCACGGTCACCCCGTTGATGCCGGTGGCGCCGTCGTTCTGCAGGCCATCGCCGTCCAGGTCCTTCCAGACCAGGTCGCCCACCTTGAATGTCTGGGTGATCTGCTCCACAGCTCGCCAGCCGCTCACGCCGCCTCCCGCGGACAGGAACGATCTCCCAGCGGTTGGGCCCACCGTCAGCCTGTTCTGGGCCCAGGCCCCACTGGTCAGCAGCAGAAAGACGGTCACTGTCGTCAGCAAGATGGACAGCGATCGGATCCTGGTGGTATCGTGTTCTCGCCTCATTCTCTGTAGCCTCCGATCTGCTCCGTTGAAAACACCGTGATGGACTGTCCCGTCGTTGGAAGCTCGCATCCTCGTCCTGCTATCGATCCATCGGCTGTGAAAACCCAGGATCACAGGGGGAATTTTGCCCAGTTCAGGCTAGCAGAAGCGATCGAGCGTTGCCATGCCATTCCAGTACCGGGATGCCAGGGGAGCCTCGTCCTTTGTCCAAGCCGGTTTTGACGGAACCCAGGGCCGCCCACTACAATCCCCTGCATGGACCGCACGATCGCCCACCCAGCCGTGAGCCAACCCGCCTACACCCTCCGCTCCATGCTCGCCCACACCTGGCTGCCGGAGCTCCTGGTCCTGCTCCTGGCCGGGGTGACCCGTTTCTGGCAGCTGGGCCGCCACAGCTTCTGGTTCGATGAGGCGGTCTCTCTGGCCTGGGCCGCCAAGGATCCGGCCACCATCTGGCGCAGCACCTTTCCCCTGGTGGAGGACAAGCACCCCCCCGCCTACTACCTGACCCTCCACTTCTGGCAGCAGCTCCTGGAGCCCCTGGGACTGGCCCGGAACGATGCAGCCCTGCGCAGCCTGGGGGCCATCCTGGGGGTACTGACGGTCCTGGGACTGCTGCTCCTGGTCCGGCGGCTGAGCGGACGCCCCACCGCCCTCCTGGCCGGGGGCCTGGCCGGGATGAGCCCTGTCCTGGTCTGGTACAGCCAGGAGCTGCGCATGTTCCAGCCAGCCACCCTGGGCCTGGTCTGGGCCGCCGCCTTCCTGGTGACCGCAGCCGGACGCGAGCAGGCCAGCCAGCGCTGGCTGACCTGGCTGGCACTGGTCCTGAGCTTGACCTACGCCCTCTACAGCTACCTCTTCAGCGCGCTGGCGCTGCCAGCCGCGGGGCTGACTCTGCTGCTCCTCACCCACCGGCCCGGTGCAGGACGCCAGTTTCGCTTCAACTGGCAGCGCCTGGGGGAAGGCATGCTGGCCCTGGCCGTCACCGGAGGGCTCTTCCTGCCCCTGGCCCTGAACGCCTGGGCAGTCAACGGCCGGGAGAGCACACCCGGCCGGGCCTTCGCCGGCTTCCTCGCCACCCTTTGGCGCCAGCTGGACATCTTCACCCTGTGGCGGGTGGACTGGCCCAGCCCCTGGGAAGGCGCAGCCCTCGCATTCTTCGCCGGGCTCCTCCTGGCCGGGCTGCTCCTGCAGTGGAAGGGGCGGGCAGCCTTCCCGGACCGGCCGATCCTTTTGCTCTGGATCGGTCTACCCCTGCTCCTGGGTGGCGCCCTCCAGGTCACCAACCAGGCCGTCTTCCGGGAGGACCGCTACTTCCTCTTCCTGGCCCCCTTCGTCCTCTGGGCCGTGGCCCGGGGCGCGGTGACCCTGTCCCAGCGCTGGCCGGTCCCGGGCTGGGCCGGGGGAAGCGGGGCCCTCCTGCTGCTGCTCCTGGCCCTGCCCCAGGTCTGGAGCCCCCGCCTCTACCGGGAGAACTGGCGGGCCGCGGCCAACTACATCGCGGACTACCAGGACCGCAGCCCAGGCCTGCCCGGCGGCGTGGTGGCCCACGTGAACTACACGGACCTGGCCCTGAAGTGGTACCTGGAGCAGCGCTACCCTCCAGAGGAGCTGCCGGTCTTCGGCCTCTTCGGCCAGCCCCTGACGCCGGACCAGATGGAGGAGGTCATCGGGCCGCCCCTGGAGGGGATGGAGACCTTCCTGGGCGCCCACACCCTCTGGCTCACCCAGAGCCACCTGGCCGGGCTGGACGACCAGGGGCTGGTGGAGCGCTGGCTGGACGAGCACTATCCCCGCATCACCGAGCAGTTCCCCGCTGGCATCAAGCTCACCGGCTATGCCCTGCGCACCCAGTACGACGCCCTGCCCGCCCTGGGCCCGGACGCTGCCTTCCCGGAGCAGGAG
>WGCB01000353.1 GCA_015494005.1 Caldilineaceae bacterium | reverse complement strand
GCGTAGACCAGGAGCCAGCCCAGGGCCAGGGGTGCGCCGCCGGTCACCAGCCAGTCCAGAAGGAGGTTGTGGGCCCGGTCCACGAAGACCTGGCGGCCCTGGTAGTAGACCAGCTGGGGCGGGAAAACCTGGGGGAAGACCCGCCCCAGGGAGTCGGGGCCGAACCCGAGCCAGGGGCGCCGGGCGATGAGCTCCAGGACAGCCTGCCAGATGGTCAAGCGGGCCGCGATGGAGCCGCCGCCTCGGCCCAGCCAGAGCAGGGCGGCCAGGGAGAGGAGGAGGGTCAGGGATCCGGCCAGGAGCAGCCCGGAGCGGGTCCTGGGCCGCAGCCGGGGCCAGAGGGCCAGCAGTGCGAAGAGCCCCAGGCCCACCGCGGCCGCCAGCCAGGCGCCCCGGGCCTGGGTCAGCCCGATGACCAGGAGGGCGGACAGGGCCACCAGCCCGTGCAGGCTCCGCGGCCAGCCCCGGCTGAGGAGGGTGCGGTGGAGGAGAAGCGGGAGGAGCATGGCCAGGTAGGCGCCCAGGAAGTTGGCCCGACCCAGGGTGGCGTAGAGGTTCGAGCGGGCGTCAGTCACCAGGTGGAGGGGGTTCCAGCCAGCGGCCTGGGCCAGGCTGATCAGGACGACAACCGCGCCAGCGGCGGCCAGTCCGCGGACCAGTCGCCGGGCCTGGGCCAGGCTGTGCAGTTGGGTGGCCACCAGGAGGAAGAGGAGGAGCTGGCTCAGCTGGGTGAGGAGACCCTGGGCCCGGTCCATGCTGCCGAAGAGGCTGAGCCGCCAGTCCAGGGCAGTGACGGTGGTCAGCAGGAGGTGCAGGGCCAGGAGGCCCACGGCTCCCAGGAGGAGGCTGCCCGACCGGCGCCCGGCCGGCTTACTTCCCTGGCTGGGAGGTGGGCGTCCGGCCTGGGCGTCCAGGATGCGGTTCGCTAGCCAGAGCCCGGCCATGGCCCAGACCAGGGTATGCACCAGGGCCGCCTTGGCGTAGTCGAACAGGTGCAGGCCCCAGGGGTTGACCCAGAGGGGCGTCAGGACGGCGACGGTCAGCCAGCCAAGCTCCAGGGCAGAGAATTCCGGGGCGGGGAGTTTCCAGGCGAATCGTTTCAGGATGGATGATGGGCGGTTGCGCAAGTAGGCGTTTTCTCCTGTGGGGAAAGCGGACTACGGATGTGATTTTGCCTCTGGCAGTGAAGTCGGGGCAGGCAGGGCCGGGGAGAGGACACCGGGATAGAGGGTCAGCCCACTATAACATGCCCAGGTGGCAGGGTCAACGCCGGCGGCGTGGGCCGGGAACGCGACGATCCGAGACGGTGCTTCCGAAAGGGGCGCCGTCTCGGATCGGTCTGGATTCCTCTATTGGCGCCCGGGGTCACCGGCTGACGACGGGCGTGCTGGGAGCGTCACTAGCGTGGCGCCGGCCCAGGAGGCCCAGGGCTACCACCAGGTGAGATCGAAGCGGTCCAGGTTCATCACCTTGTTCCAGGCCGCCACGAAGTCGCGCACGAACTTCTCCTGTTGTCGTCCTGGGCGTAGAACTCCGCCTGGGCCCGCAGCTGGGAGTTGGCCCCGAAGACCAGGTCCACCCGGGTGGCGGTCCACCGGCGCTCGCCAGTCTTGCGGTCGATGCCCTCGAAGAGCTGGGCATCGTCCCCGCTGGGCTTCCACTCGGTGCCCATGTCCACCAGGTTGACGAAGAAGTCGTTGCTGAGCGCGCCGGGGGTCTCGGTGAAGACGCCGTGGGGGCTGCCCCCGAAGTTGGCTCCCAGCACCCGCATGCCGCCCACCAGGACGGTCATCTCCGGGACGCTGAGGGTCAGCAGCTGGGCCCGGTCGATGAGCAAC
The DNA here is from genome assembly GCA_015494005.1 of Caldilineaceae bacterium. GTDB lineage: Bacteria > Chloroflexota > Anaerolineae > Caldilineales > Caldilineaceae > S144-5. Next base: position 4,097 of record WGCB01000353.1, on the reverse strand, counting down.
TGCTCCGCTGGCAGGTCACAGCCGGTGCGCAGGTAGTTGCGGAAGCCGTCCGCCACCGGCTCCAGGTAGGAGAAGGACTCCACGTCGGTCTGCTCCTGGCTGGCGTCGGTGCGGCCGGGCGCGAAGGGCACCTTCACCGGGAAGCCGGCCTTCCTGGCGGCCTCCTCCACCGCGGCCACACCTCCCAGGACGATCAGGTCGGCCAGGGAGATGCGCTTGTCCCCGGACTGGGCGCCGTTGAACTGGGCCTGGATGTCCTGGAGCACGCCCAGCACCCGGGCCAGCTGCTGCGGCTGGTTGACCTCCCAGTCCTTCTGGGGCGCCAGGCGGATGCGGGCTCCGTTGGCCCCGCCCCGCTTGTCCGAGCCCCGGAAGGTCGCGGCCGAGGACCAGGCGGTGTAGACCAGCTCGGGGATGGTGAGGCCCGAGGCCAGGATCTGCTGCTTCAGCTGGGCCACGTCCTCGTCATCCACCAGCGCGTGATCCACCGGCGGCACCGGGTCCTGCCAGATCAGCTCCTCCTCAGGCACCTCCGGCCCCAGGTAGCGGGACTTGGGCCCCATGTCCCGGTGGACGAGTTTGAACCAGGCCCGGGCGAAGGCGTCTTCCAGCTCCTCCGGGTGCTCCAGGAAGCGGCGAGCGATGGGCCCATAGATGGGGTCCATGCGCATGGCCAGGTCGGTGGTGAGCATGATGGGCTTGTGCTTCTTGCTGGGGTCATGGGCGTCGGGGACCATGTCCTCGGGGTCCGGGTTCACCGCCACCCACTGCCAGGCGCCACCAGGGCTCTTCTCCAGGTTCCAGTCATATTTGAAGAGAAGCTCCAGGAAGCTGTTGTCCCACTGGGTGGGCGTCGGCGTCCAGGCGCCTTCCAGCCCGCTGGTGATGGTGTCAGGTCCCTTGCCGCTGCCGTAGCTGTTCTTCCAGCCCAGCCCCTGCTCCTCCAGAGGAGCGGCTTCGGGCTCGGGCCCCAGGTATTGGTTGGGGTCGGCGGCTCCGTGGGTTTTGCCGAAGGTGTGCCCGCCGACGATGAGGGCCACCGTCTCCTCGTCGTTCATGGCCATGCGCTTGAAGCTCTCCCGGATGTACTTGGCGGACTCGAGCACGTTGGGCTCGCCGCCGGGGCCTTCCGGGTTCACGTAGATCAGGCCCATGTGATCCGCCGCCAGCGGCTCCACCAGCTTCCCCTCAGGGTGGCGTTGGTCGCCCAGCCATTCGGACTCGGGACCCCAGTAGATGTCCTCTTCCGGCTCCCAGATGTCCACCCGCCCGCCACCGAAGCCGAAGGTCTTGAAGCCCATGGACTCCAGGGCGACGTTGCCGGCCAGGATGATCAGGTCGGCCCAGGAGATCTTGTCGCCGTATTTCTTCTTGATGGGCCAGAGCAGGCGGCGGGCTTTGTCCAGGTTCACGTTGTCGGGCCAGCTGTTCACCGGGGCAAAGCGCTGGTTGCCGGTGCCTCCGCCGCCCCGGCCATCGAAGACCCGGTAGGTCCCCGCGCTGTGCCAGGCCATGCGGATGAAGAGGGGCCCGTAGTGGCCGTAGTCGGCCGGCCACCACTCCTGGGAGGCGGTCATCAGCTGGCGCAGGTCCTCCTTCAGGGCCTGGTAGTCCAGCTGGGAGAAGGCCTCCGCGTAGTTGAAGTCGTCGCCGGTGGGCTTCAGGCTGGGTGGGTTCTGGTAGAGGATCCTGAGATTCAACTGGTTGGGCCACCAGTCCCGGATCATGTTCCCGCCCAGGGTGGTGTGTTTGTACACGTCCCCAGTCACAGGACATTTGCCGTTGTGGTTCATCTCCCCTTCCTTTCGGTTCGAGTTGTGGTTCCTTCGGTTGATCCGCGAAACATGGCCTCGGTAGGCGGTCGGTGCGCGTCTGCGGGGGATCCTGGAGCAGGGCCCGAGGATGCCGGATTGGTACCCAGGTCCTAGACACGCGCCCGAAATATATCATGCCTCTGGATACTCCGTCAACCAATTTCCGGTTCAGGTTTGCGGACCTCACCCCCTGTCCCCCTCTCCACAGCTGGAGAGGGGGAACATGTGAAGGCGTTTCAGTCGCGGCAGGCGTGTTGTCGGGGCGCAGCGTGGCAGGAGGACACGGCGGCCGCCGGTCCTGGGAGACACTTCCAGTGGACGCGCAGAAGACAGCGACCCGGTCAAAGGCCGCTGCCTTCCTGGGCAGCCACGAGGGACGCTTCCGCTACTCAGGTATCGCCGCCCAGAGGACCTCATACCAGTCCAACACGATCTCGACTCCGCCTGCCTCCTTGACCCGCACCTCTCCCACCCCCACGGCCACGGTGTCGTTCAGCCAGGCATAGTGCTCCGCGTCGCTCAGATGGGTGCCCGATGCAACCACCTGCCGCCGTTCTTCAGGGTAGGTGCGGCCGTAGCCCTGGTGATCGAAGTAGATGACCGCGCCGTCTTCCGTTTCGATCACGCCCTGGATGTCCGGCACGAACGTGCCGTCCTGGCGCCGGAATGGATGGTTGGCGGCACGAAGAGAGCCGGTGATCCGACCTTCACAGACGCCCTCGGCCAGAAAGAAAAACTGGCCCTCGTCCCCGGCCAGGCTCACGGACCATCCCTGGGAGTAGGCGAGTCTCATGCGGTAGAGGAACGCCAACTGGATGTCAGCTGGTTGCACGTGGGCTCCTTTGGTTCCAGGTGCTACGGGTCCGCGGTGGCCGCTACGATGCTCTGGGCAATCTGACGCCAGGAATCCACTGGGCCGATCGTTCCTGTCCTGCTTTCCACTCTCGCCATAGCTTTCCAGCGCGCCATTCCGCGGAGGGGGCATCCGCGGAGCAACGTCGGCTGAACCCGTTGTTAGGTTTCGCTGCGATGTTCCACAGTGATGACGATTTTTCCTCGGGCGTGACCTGCTTCCCAATGTCGGATCGCCTCAGGGACCTCGCTCAACGGGTATGTGCGGTCGATGACCGGCGTGACCTTCCCGGCTTCAACGAGTTCCTTCAAGAACTGTAGATCCTCCGTGCGTATCCTCGCCAACATGGGACGAAACGTCTGGCTCACGAACGGGGACAGCAGGAGCGCCCAGAGCTGGCGATCCACGCCGCCGAGCCACCGTCCGCCCCCTTCTCCTCCGATGATCACGAGGATCCCCTGGGGAGTGAGGGCCCGCCTGAGGCGCGACAACGGGCGATTACCCGCCGTGTCCAGCATGACATCGTAACGCACCGGACCGTTGGTGAAGTCCTCCCGGGTGTAGTCGATGGCATGGTCGGCGCCGATCGACCGAACCAGCTCCGTCTTTGTGGTGCTGCAGACGCCGGTCACTTCCGCACCGAGCGCCTTGGCGATCTGCACGGCGAACGTCCCCACACCTCCGGCTGCGCCGATGATCAAGACCTTCTGCCCAGGTTTGACCTGCCCGGCGTCGCGAAGGCCCTGGAGGGCGGTGAGGCCGGACACGGGGACCGCCGCCGCCTGCTCGAAGGTGAGGGTGTCCGGTTTCGACGAGAGATTGTCCTCGCGGGCGCAGGCGTATTCGGCAAAAGCGCCGTTGCAAGAGCCAAACACTTCATCTCCCGGTCGGAACCGGGCCACGTCCTTGCCGACCGCCTCGACTCGTCCGGCGAGATCCATGCCCGGAACGCGGGTCTTCGGCTTTCGCAGCCCGTAGCCCATAATCCGCACCAGGTATGGCCGGCCGGTCAGGAGATGCCACACACCGGGGTCGAGGCCGGCGGCGTGGACGCGGATGAGCACGTCCCCATCCCCAACTGTGGGCTTCTCGATATCCCCAAGCGCCAGGACGTTGGCTGAGCCGTAGGCGTCTTGGACGATGGCCTTCATCTGTTTTCCCCTCTCGGGTGCTTGCGGGCCTGCCTAATGGGGAGCGCGGCGCGAGCTGGGGCGCCAAGCGCCGTCCGCTGCATGCTGTTGTTCGGCGACGCCAATAGCGCTGCGGAGAGAGTCACAGCTTGATTGTTCCAGCTTAAACCACTGCCTCTGGCAGTGGACTGAGTAACGGTTTTACCAGTGTATTGAGTATGGCGAGTATCATAGGTCTGCCTAGAAGGTGCGAAACTAATAGGAGACCTATGATGACTCGCCGACTTAGGAAGTTATCGC
>WGCB01000352.1 GCA_015494005.1 Caldilineaceae bacterium | reverse complement strand
GCCCCAGCCCCGGCGAGCCCCGGCCCTCTCCTTGAGCGACTACCTGAAGCAACGGGGAGGACACCCATGAGCAACTTCCTGGCCATCGCCACGGTGACCGCCTCCTTGCAGAGCCTGCTCCAGGATGCCCTGAACGTGGACGTGCCCGGCGCCACCGTCACCGTGGTGCGGCCGGACGGCTCGGACAACGGGCTGCCCGGCGTGGGGGTCAACATCTACCTCTACCAGGTGACGCCCAACAACGCCTGGCGCAACACCGACCTGGTCACCCGCAGCAGCGACGGCCGGCTGGTGAATCGGCCCCGGGTGGCCCTGGACCTGCACTACCTGCTCACCTTCTACGGCGCGGACGAGCAGTTCGAGCCCCAGCGGGTCCTGGGCAGCGTGGCCCGCACCCTGCACACCCAGCCCGTCCTGGCCCGGGAGGTGATCCAGGACGCGGTGGCCGCCACCCCGGTCCTGGTGAACTCCGACCTGGCCCAGGAGGTGGAGCTGGTGAAGTTCATGCCCCTCTCCCTCTCCCTGGAGGAGCTCTCCAAGCTCTGGTCCGTCTTCTTCCAGACGCCCTACACCCTTTCCATGGCCTACCTGGCCACCACCGTGCTCATCGAGGCGGAGCTGGCGCCCCAGCGGGCCCTGCCCGTCCAGGTGCGCAACCTCTCGGTGGTCCTCTTCCAGCAGGCCTTCATCGACAAAGTGGTGGCCCTGACCGGCGAGACCGACCCGGTGGTCTTCGGGGACACGGTGGCCATCCAGGGGGAGCGGCTGAGCGGACCGGTCCAGGCGGTGCGGGTGGGCACGGTGGATCTGGCCCCGGCCAGCGTGAGCAGCCGGGAGATCCGGGTGGCCCTCGCGGACCCGGACCTGCGGGCGGGCATCCAGGGCGTCCAGGTGACCTACGACCACGGCGGCCGCTCCAACGTGGCGCCCCTGGTTCTGCGCCCTCGCATCGTCCAGGACGGGGGCGGGGCCTACCAGATCACCGCCACCGACGTGACCGTGGAGCCCGATGGCGCTCGCTCGGCCACCATCACCGTGCAGTTGGCGCCCCAGGTGGGCCCACAGCAGCAGGTGACCCTCTATCTGAACGAGCGTCCGCCCACCAGCCAGCCGGTCCAGGCCTACAGCTTCCCGGCAGAGGCCCGGAGCAGCGACACGGACACCGTCCGCTTTCGGGTCCGGGGCGTGGAGGCTGGGAATTACCTGGTCCGGGTGGACGTGGCCGGCGCGGAGAGCCTCCTGGAGCAGGACGGCGCGGGGAACTACAGCGCGCCGGCGATCACCATCCCGTGACGGGGCATGGAGATTGAAGGCCAGTGATTGGAGATCGAGAGACTGGAGATTGATTGGATCCACGTTGATCGCAATTGAACCCGCCTGTTACGCATTACTCGTTACTCATTACTCATCAGGCGCTACACGCCAAACCGCCCATGAACCCACCATCCGCCGCTCCTAGCTGGACCGAAGCCAATCAACGCCTGCTCACCGCCGCACTGGACGTGGTGCGAGCCCGGCTGGCCCTCCACGCGGCCCGGGTGGCCGGAGAATCCGCCCGGGAATCTTCCGGCGAGGAGGCCCTGGTCCAGGCCCAGGAAGCCCGGGCCCAGGCGGAAGCGGCCATGCCCTCCCCCTCGGCCCTGGCCAGCCTGCGGGCTTTCTTCGGCCTCTCCCCCTTCGAGGAGGAGCTGCTCCTCCTCTGCGCGGGGATGGAGCTGGACGCGGCCTTCCCTGGCCTCTGCGCCCAGGCCCAGGCGGATCCCCAGCGGGCCTTCCCCACCTTCGGCCTGGCCCTGGCGGCCCTGCCCCAGGCCCACTGGAGCGCCATCAGCCCGGGTGGGCCCCTGCGCTACTGGCGGCTGCTGGAGGTGCAGGCCGGCCCCAGCCTGGTGACCAGCCCCCTGCGCCTGGACGAGCGAGTGCTCCACTTCCTGGCCGGGGTCCATCACCTGGACGAGCACCTGGTGGGCTTCGTCCAGCCCCTGCCGCCCCTGGCCCTGGAGGAGCTGGTCCCCTCCCATCAGCGCCTGGCCCGGGCCGTGGCCGCTGCCTGGGCTCAGTCCCAGGATGGGGGCATCCTGCCCGGGGTGCAGCTCTGTGGCGGGGAAGGCGCGGGCAAGCAGGCCATCGCCCGGGCCGCGGTGGGGCTGCTGGGCATGAACCTGCACGTGCTCTGGGCCCACGCCCTGCCCACCGCGCCCCACGACCTGGAGGTCCTGGTCCGCCTGTGGGAGCGGGAGGCGGTCCTGAGCAACAGCGCCCTGCTCCTGGACTGCCACGGCGTGGACGCCGGCGACCCGGCCCGGGAGAACCTGGTCCAGCGCTTCCTGGAGCAAGTGAAGAGCCCCCTCTTCGTCAGCGGGCAGGCGCGGCGTCGGGCCCGGCATCGGCCCCTGGTCACCTACGACGTGGCCAAGCCCACCCGGGAGGAGCAGCGCCGGATCTGGAGCCAGGCGTTGGGTCCTGTGGCGGCCCGGCTCAACGGCCAGGTGGAGCGGCTCACCGCCCACTTCGACCTGAACCCACCGGCCATCCAGGCGGCCACCAGCCGGGCCCTGGGCGAGGAGCTCCTCGCCTCTTCCTCGGAGCAGCCGGGCCTGGAGGAGCGCCTGTGGGAGGCGGTGCGCAGCCAGGCCCGTCCTCGCCTGGACGACCTGGCCCAGCGCATCGAACCGGTGGCCACCTGGGAGGACCTGGTGCTGCCCCAGCCCCAGCTGGCTACCCTGCGGGAGATCGCCATCCACGTGCGCCAGCGGGCCAAGGTCTACGACACCTGGGGTTTCCGGGCCAAGTCCGCCCGAGGGCTGGGCATCTCCGCCCTCTTCGCCGGGCCCAGCGGCACGGGCAAGACCATGGCCGCGGAGGTGCTGGCCAACGAGCTGCACCTGGACCTCTACTGCATCGACCTGAGCCAGGTGGTGAGCAAGTACATCGGCGAGACGGAGAAGAACCTGGCCCGGGTCTTCGACGCCGCGGAGGAGGGGGGCGCCATCCTCCTTTTCGACGAGGCGGACGCCCTCTTCGGCAAGCGCAGCGAGGTGAAGGACAGCCACGACCGCTACGCCAACATCGAGGTGAGCTACCTGCTCCAGCGCATGGAGGCCTACCGGGGCCTGGCCATCCTCACCAGCAACATGAAGCAGGCCCTGGACGATGCCTTCCTGCGCCGGATCCGCTTCGTGGTCCAGTTTCCCTTCCCGGACCGGGCCCAGCGGGCCGCCATCTGGCAGCACATCTTCCCGGCCCAGACGCCCACGGAGGGGCTGGATTGGTCCCGGCTGGCCCAGCTCAACGTGGCCGGGGGCAACATCCGCAACATCGCCCTCCACGCCGCCTTCCTGGCCGCGGAGGCGGGGCAGCCAGTGCGCATGGAGCACATCCTGGCCGGGGCCCGGGTGGAGTACGCCAAGCTGGAGAAGCCCCTGACCGCCGGGGAGACTCGGGGATGGCATGATGAACGGGTGAACAGGTGAAAGGGTGACTCGAGTGGCAGACCCAGAGACCGGGCGACACGGAGAAAAGGCGCGTGGGGTTGTCCGTGACCGGATGGCCGGATGGCCGGATGACAGGGCGGCGGATCGCCGACCGGAGGCGAATGGCTTCTCCCGTCTGGAGCTTCACATCGGTGAGCTGGTGCTCCAGGGCTTCCCGGCGATGGATGCGGAGCTCCTGGGGGCCGCGGTGCAGGCGGAGTTGACCCAGCTCCTGGCCGCGGGCGGGCTGCCCTGGAGGCTGACCCAGGCTGGCCCGGCGGCCACGCTGGACGGCGGTCAGTTCAGCCCGGAGGTTGGCGAGGATGTCCAGAGCCTGGGCGCTCGGATCGCCCGGGCCATGTACGCCGGATTGGAGGAGAGATGAGTTCACAGATGGCCAGTGCCACCAAGACTGCCGCTTCCGCGCCGCCGGTGAGCGCGCCGGTCCGCAGGGGGCTGCTCCAGCGCCAGTGCGCCTGTGGGGGCGCGGCCGGGCCCTCCGGGGAGTGCGCGGCCTGTCGGCGCAAGCG
>WGCB01000351.1 GCA_015494005.1 Caldilineaceae bacterium | reverse complement strand
CGTCTGCACAAATGCTTTCTTCTTTGCGTCGTTCGTGCTACACTCCATTGGGACCTCCTGGATGGTAGATTGGGTTTGGATACCTTCTTATTCTACACATCTTCGGAGGTCCTTCTCTTTCTACTTCACTGACAACTCTTACTTGCACCCAAAAACAGGGAAAACAGGGCCGAAAACGGGCGTCCGCAGGAAGGCCTGGCCGATCCCCGGAAGGCTAACGCTTCCGTTGCTGTTGCAGGCTCTTCTCGATCTTCTTCCAGGTGTCCCGCAGGGAGACGGTGCGGTTGAAGACCAGGTGCTCCGGGGTGGAATCCAGCACGTCCACGCAGAAGTAGCCCTTGCGCTCGAACTGGTAGATGCTGCCCGGCTCCGCGCCGGCCAGGCTGGGCTCCACCTTGCAGCCCGTCAGCACCTGGAGGGAGTTCGGGTTCAGGTTGGCGGTGAAGTCCTGCCCCTCCTCCACCTCGGCTGGGTTGGGCTTGTTGAAGAGCCGGTCGTAGAGGCGCACCTCCGCATCGTGGGCGTGCTGGGCCGAGACCCAGTGGATGGTGCCCCTGACCTTGCGGCCGTCCGGCGCGTAGCCGCCTCGGGTCTCGGGATCGTAGGTGCAGCGCAGCTCCACCACCTCCCCGGTCTCCGGGTCCTTGATCACGTCCACGCACTTGATGAAGTAGGCGTAGCGCAGGCGCACCTCCCGTCCCGGGGCCAGGCGGAAGTACTTGCGGGGTGGGTCCTCCCGGAAGTCGTCCCGCTCGATGTAGAGCACCCGGGAGAAAGGCACCTGCCGAGTGCCCATGCTCTCGTCCTCCGGGTTGTTGATGGCCTCCACCATCTCCACCTGCCCCTCCGGGTAGTTCTCGATGACCACCCGCAAGGGCTCCAGCACGCCCATGACCCGAGGCGCCCGCTTGTTCAGGTCCTGGCGCAGGCAGTACTCCAACAGGGCCACGTCCACCACGCTGTTGGTCTTGGCCACACCGATGCGGCCGCAGAAATCCCGGATGGCCTGGGGCGTGTACCCTCGTCGCCGCATCCCCGAGAGGGTGGGCATGCGGGGATCGTCCCAGCCGCTCACGTGCCCCTCCTGGACCAGGCGGATGAGCTTGCGTTTGCTCAGGATGGTGTAGGTGAGGTTGAGCCGGGCAAACTCGATCTGCTGGGAGCGGTAGACGCCCAGCTGCTCCTGGAACCACTCGTAGAGGGGCCGGTGATCCTCGAACTCCAGGGTGCAGAGGGAGTGGGTGATGCGCTCGATGGAGTCGGAGAGGCTGTGGGCAAAGTCGTACATGGGGTAGATGCACCAGGCATCCCCTGTGCGGTGATGGGTGGCGTGGAGGATGCGGTAGATGACCGGATCCCGCATGTTCAGGTTGCCCGAGGCCATGTCGATCTTGGCCCGCAGGGTGCGGGAGCCGTCCGGGAACTCGCCGGCCCGCATGCGCTCAAAGAGCTCCAGGTTCTCCTCCACGGACCGGTTGCGGTAGGGGCTCTCCCGGCCCGGCTCGGTGAGGGTGCCCCGGTACTCCCGGATCTGCTCCGGCGTCAGATCGCAGACGTAGGCCTTGCCCAGCTTGATCAGCTGCACCGCGTACTGGTAAAGCTGCTCGAAGTAGTCCGAGGCGTAGAACTCCCGCTCCCCCCAGTCGTAGCCCAGCCAGTGCACGTCCCGCTTGATGGCCTCCACGTACTCCGCCTCCTCCTTCACCGGATTGGTGTCGTCGAAGCGCAGGTTGCAGAGGCCGCCGAACTCCTCCGCCACGCCGAAATTGAGGCAGATGGATTTGGCGTGGCCGATGTGGAGGTAGCCATTGGGCTCGGGGGGGAAACGGGTGTGGACCCGGCCGCCGAACTTGCCGGTGCGCAGGTCCTCCCGGATGATCTCCCGGATGAAGTCGGTGGGTTCGGTCTCGGATGGCGTGTTCCTGGTCATGTCAACGGACATGGCGACATTTCCTTGCTCTGATCTGAAAGTGGCTGCCGGCGGCATATGACTGCCGGTAATGATACCACGGACCCGGAGCAGGGAAAAAGAAAAACGGCCCCGCTGCTGCTGGGGCCGTTTGGGCTTCAGGGGGGTGTCCTCGGGCTACGGATACTGGAGGGCGTTGAAGTTGCTATCCACAAAGCTCTTGAAGACGTCGTAGAGCTCGGTCCTGGTGCCGTCGGGCCGGAAGATGACCGCGTTCTGGTTGGGGCCGAAGCTGGAGGCGGGAGAGTCCAGGCTGTACCAGGCCCAGCGCTGCACCAGGCGGCACTCGTCCGAGGGCAGGCCAATGCTGCAGTCCTTGGTGTTCAGGAAGTAGT
>WGCB01000350.1 GCA_015494005.1 Caldilineaceae bacterium | reverse complement strand
TACCAGTTCCACGAGGACAAGATCCCCTGGGGCAAGAACACCACCTATCCTCCGGGCTGGGACCCGGACGACTGGAAGGAGCCGGTCACCTACGTGCCGGTGAGCCAGGCCCCGGAGCACATCGATCAGCCCCACCTGGACACGGAGAGCATCGTGGTCAACATGGGGCCCCACCACCCCAGCACCCACGGCGTCTTCCGCATGATCGTCCGCATCGAGGGGGAGACCATCCTGGGCCTGGAGCCGGAGATGGGCTACCTGCATCGCAACCACGAGAAGATCGGCGAGCGCAACACCTGGCTCATGAACATGCCCTACACGGACCGGCTGGACTACATCAACTCCATGAGCAACAATTGGGCCTACGCCCTGGCCGTGGAGAAGCTCATGGGCATCGAAGTGCCGGAGCGGGCCGAGTATCTGCGGGTGATCATGGCCGAGTTCACCCGGGTCATCAACCACACCTGGGCCATCGGCTTCATCCTCAACGACCTGGGCGCGCTCCAGACTCCCGCCCTCTACGCCATCGAGGAGCGCGAGCTGATCCTGGACCTCTTCGAGTCCGTCTCCGGCGCCCGCATGATGTGCAACTACATGCGCTTCGGCGGTGTGGCCCGGGATCTGCCCGAAGGCTGGCTGGAGCAGGCCCGCTACCTGGCGAATGAGCGCCTGCCCCGGGCCCTGGATCAGCTGGACGAGCTGCTCACCAACAACGAGATCCTCATGGCTCGAGGGCGCGGCGTGGGGCACCTGCCCGTGGAAGACCTCATCGCCCTGAGTGTCAGCGGCCCCATGATCCGGGCCGGTGGACTGGCCTACGATATCCGCAAAGTGGAGCCCTACGGTATTTACGACCGCTTCGAGTTCGACATCCCCACCCTGCCTCACAGCGACATCTACGACCGCTACTACATCCGTCTGCTGGAGGCCCGCCAGAGCGTGCGCATCCTGCAGCAGGCCCTGCGGGACATCCCCGAGGGGCCCATCCTGGGGGGCAAGGGAGGCTACACCCACCGGCCACCGGAGGGGGAGATCTACTCCCGCATCGAAGCGCCCAAGGGCGAGCTGGGCTTCTACCTGGTCAGCGACGGCAAGCCCAATCCCTACCGCTACCACGTGCGGGCCCCCAGTTTCATCAACCTGAACGCCCTGGGCCCCATGGCCGTGGGCTACAAAGTGGCCGATGCGATCGTCATCCTCGGCGCCATCGACATTGTGTTAGGCGAAGTAGACCGCTAGGAGAAAACCATGTTCGGAACAGGACTTCTGAAGGGCCTGGGTGTCACCCTCAAGCATTTCGTCGAGACCTTCACCGATGACCGAGCCGAGGTGCCCAGCCGCTACCGGGGCAGCCTCGATCTGGACGACAAGCACCGCATCATCCACCAGCCTGTGGACGAGGAAGGGCTCTTCACCATCCAGTACCCGGAGGAGAAGCGGCTGCTGCCCGAGCGCTTCCGCTACATCCCCATGCTCATCTGGGACACAGAGAAGGGCGAGGACCGCTGCACCGCCTGCGGCATCTGCGCCAAGGTCTGCCCGCCCCAGTGCATCTGGATCGTCCGGGACAGCGACGAGAACGGCAAGCCCATCACCCGGCCAGCCGAGTTCTACATCGACGCCGCGGTCTGCATGAGCTGCAGCTTCTGCGCGGAGTTCTGCCCCTTCGACGCCATCAAGATGGACCACGACTACGAGCTGGCGGTCTACGAGCGCTATCCGCAGCTGGTCTATGACCTGGACGAGCTGACCGTGCCCGTGGAGTACTACGCGGCCCTCTGGCCCACCCAGTACGCGGCCGAGGAAGAGCGGCGGCGCAAGGAGGAGGCGGAGAAGGCCGCCAAGCAGGCCGCCAAAGCCAAAGCAGCGGCGGCCAAGGCCAAGGCCAAGCCTGCCGGGGAAAAGAAGCAGCGCTCTCCGGAGGAGATCGCCGAGCTGAAGCGCAAGGCCCAGGAGCGAGCCGCCGCCGCCAAGAAGAAAGCGGCCGGTGGCGGTGGCGATGACGCGGCCAAGAAGGCCCGCATGGAGGAGCTGAAGCGCAAGGCCATGGAACGAGCCAAAAAACGCCAGAGCGGCGAGTAGAGGCATCTCTCTCGTGCCGAGAGGGCGCCCGATCGAGACGAAGGTCTACCCTGTGGGCCTCCGTGAACGATTTGACACCGTGCTTTGACAGGATTATGCTAAAGCCAGGCTGCCCGTTGGGAGTCTGGCTTTGTTTTTGGCCTGAAACCGTCCCCCGTGGCCTGCGGCAGCGAACGAGAGCCGGGCAGAGCACTGCCAACCGTTCACCAATCCATGCCACCGTTTCGCAAGGGAGGATAGGCTATGTCTGTCACGTTGAAATTCATCGGCCACGCCACGTTCGTGGTGGATGCGGACGGCACCAAGATCGTCATCGATCCCTTCTTCGCACCGGACAACCCGGCCGCCCCCGCGGATGCCACACCCGACAGTGTGGACGCGGACTTCATCATCGTCTCCCACGGCCACGGCGACCACATCGCCCACGCCGTGGAGATCGCCAAACGCACCGGCGCCATGGTGATCAGCAACTTCGAGATCGTCAGCTGGCTGGCCAACCAGGGCGTGGAGAAAACCCACCCCCTGCACATCGGCGGGGGCAACAGCTTCCCCTTTGGTCGGGTCAAGCTGACCATCGCCCACCACGGGAGCGGCCTGCCCGATGGCAGCTACGGCGGCAACCCGGCGGGGATCCTGATCAATTTCAACGACGGCACGGATGTCTACTTTGCCGGGGACACGGCCCTGACCTACGACATGCGTCTCATCGGCGAGGCCGGGGGCGTGGACGTGGCCGCCCTGCCCATCGGGGACAACTTCACCATGGGGCCGGACGATGCCGTCATCGCCGCCCAGTTCGTCAAGGCCAAGCAGGTCATTCCCATCCACTACAACACCTGGCCCTACATCGAGCAGGATCCCCAGGCCTTCGCCCGCAAGCTCCAGGAAGAAACAGGCATCGAATGCCGCATCCTGGCCCCTGGGGAGTCTCTGACGGTGTGATCGGGGAGTGTGAACGGGGAAGCTGAAGAGGCAAAGAAAGGGGAACCATGCTGACTTGGATAGCGTTATTGGTGGCTGTGGCCGCCCTGGGCTACGCCTGGCTGCTGCGCCAGTCCATCAACCAGCTGAGCGGCCGCCTGGATCGCTACAACCGCTCCCTGCTGGACACCAGCGTGGAGCTGCGTCAGCTGAAGGAGGAGCTGGCCGACACCCGGGCCGAGCTGCGGGCCGAGATCCTGCGGGGCCAGGATGGGCCGGCCTTCCGCCCAGACCTGACCATCCGGGAGGTCACCGCGCTGCACCCCCAGGCCCAGGAAGTGCTGGCCAGCTTCCACATCGGCGGCTGCAGCAGCTGCGCCGCGGACCCGGACGACACCCTGGCCCGGGTCTGCCGTTCCAGCGGCGCGGACCTGGAGCAGGTGCTCCTGGCCCTGAACAGCCTGCTGGCCGCCCCCGCTGCGGGGGATGGCCGGGTGAAGCTGCCCAACGTGGAGCTCCAGTTCTAGGGGGAGCCAGCTCTGCCACGGCCATCAGGACCGCCAGCGCCGGTCAAATCGTGAATGTCAAGGAACGGGCGCCGTCGGGGAGGCAAGGGCGTTTTCGCCCTTCTCCCAGCCCAGGAGGCTCTCGGGCTCGTTCCGCAGAGAGATGGAGGTATCCATGAGTAGCAACCACCCCGATCCCATGTTGAAGTCCAGAGCCGAGCTGCTCTTCCCCACCCACCTGATTCCCCAACTGCGGGATCTGCGGGGCGAGGAGTGGCGAGAGTTGGTGGACCGAGTCTCCGCCCTGCCCGAGACCCACCCGGACAGCCTGGCCTTCGTCCTGATGATCGTGGACCTGAACGAGTGTCTGAAATGCCACAGCCGGAGCTACAAGTACCTGCGGGGATGCGCCCTCTGCTCCACCCAGCTGCTCCACTCCTTCAAGGGCAGCGACGCGGAGCTGATGCAGCGCTACCGCAAGGCCCAGCAGCAGGTCTGGCAGCGGCTGCAGATCAACGCCGATGTCAACGCCGACGAGCTTTCCATCGCCGCTTGATCTCCCGACGGGCCGCCTGCTCCGGAACCTGTCCCAGCGGTTGAAAACGAACCAGCGCCCTGGCGGTGCTGGTTTTGTTTTGGCCCCGGCTGGATCGGCCATGGATCGGTCGAGAAGCCCTCGCCGGACTCCGAAGGCCCGGCATCTCGGGAGGATTGGCCCTTTCGTTCTGAGGCCAAGTTCGGGTACCATTGGGGCGTCCCGTCCGCGGGACCCAGGGAGCGTCCCGTGCCAGAAAACTGGCGCCGCCAGACTTCGTGCCGCTAGACTTTTGCCAGCAGACAGACGAGGCAGACATGACATCGACCATTGCAGTGCCGTCCGGGCAGCCCAGCGAACCCGCCACCTCTCCCCTCCGCGTGGCCATCGTCGGCGCGGGAATCGCCGGCCTGACCGCGGCCTACGACCTGACCCGGCCGGGGAACCAACCGGG
>WGCB01000349.1 GCA_015494005.1 Caldilineaceae bacterium | reverse complement strand
GCCCTACGCTCGGGCACTGGCCATGGATCTGGGCATTGACATCAATCAAGTGCCGGCTGGCAAGGATGGTCAAGTACGGGCCGCGGAAGTGATCGCTTTTGCTGTCACCACCATCGCGCCTTTGCCCGATCTAGATGCGGGGCCACCTTACACGATCCAGCCCCTCTCCAGCATGCGCAAAGCCGTGGCCCGGAACATGATGGCGACCCTGCGAACACCTATGTTTCGCGCCAGCATCCGGGCATCCCTCAAGCCGTTACGCGCACTCAGCGAAAGGGCCGACTACTCGTTCACTTTGCTGCTGGCTCGCCTGGTGGCTCTGGTTGTCAAGGAACACCCGCTCTTCAACGCGGTCTACACCCCTCAAGGGCTGGCCCAACGCCAGCGCATCGACATGGCCATTGCCGTGGACACGGGGGATGGGCTGGTCACACCGGTGCTCCGGGACATGGCGGAAGCCCCGTTGGACGAACTGGCGGAAGCCTGGCGCATCCTGGAGGAAAAGGCCAAACGCAAGCGCTTGGCGCCGGAGGATTACCAGGGCGGCACTTTTTACATTTCCAATCTGGGCGTCTTTCCCCATATTGTGGCATTCGACGCCATTGTTCCCCTGGGAGCGTCTGCCATCCTGGCCGTGGCTGCTGAGCAGAAGAAGGGGGCGATGCTCACATTGACGTGCGATCACCGAGTGCTTTTTGGGGCGGACGCAGCCCGGTTCCTGGACACACTGGACCGCATGTTGGCCCATCCGCAGCAATGGCTGGCGTTGACCGCGCCCCAATAGTCAGGGCAAGACGCTCGGCCCTCGGCCTGGCATGGGGACCCTTCCTGTTCACTCACTCCCCCGAATCGACCCTATCCATTCGATCTGCGCAATGCTGCTCAACCAAGGACCGAAAACCAATGCACCACAGAAAACCAACCGACGAGAAACTGGGCCTGCGCGAGCTGATCGCCATGGGCGTGGGCGGCATGATCGGAGGCGGCATCTTCTCCGTGCTGGGCATCGCGGTCAGCCTGGGCGGACACGCCGCGCCCCTCTCCTTCGTCATCGATATGCTCATCGCCCTGGCCGCCGGCTACCACTACGTGCGCCTGGCCCTCACCTTCCGGGACGACGGGGCCAGCTACACCTACCTGCGCCGGGCCTGGCCCAACCGCCCCTGGATCGCCGGCATCGAGGGCTGGACGGTCATCCTGGGCTACGTGGGCACCCTGGCTCTCTACGCCTTCACCTTCGGCGCGTACGGCGCGGATCTCCTGGGCAGCGCCGGCAACCCGGCCGTGCGCATCTGGCTCTCCGCCGGCGTGCTGCTCTTCTTCATGGTGGTCAACCTGGAGGGGGTCCGCAGCGCGGGGGTCACAGAGGATCTCATCGTCTACGGCAAGATCATCATCCTGGGGCTCTTCGGGGCCATCGGGTTGAGCCAGGTGCAGACGGATCGGTTCCTGCCCCTCTTCGACCAGGGAGTGCCGGCCGTCTTCCTGGGCGCGGCGGTGATCTTCGTGGCCTACGAGGGCTTCCAGCTCATCACCAACGCGGTCCACGAGACCCGGGACCCGGATCGGGACATCCCCCGGGGCATCTACGGCTCCATCCTCATCACTGGGCTCATCTACCTGGTGCTGGCTGTGGTGGCCGTGGGCACGTTGAGCCTGGCCCAGATCGAGAGCGCGGAGGAGTACGCCCTGGCCCAGGTGGCCCAGCCCATCCTGGGCAACGCGGGCCGGGTGCTCATCGGCCTGGCCGCCTTGATGGCCACCAGCTCGGCCATCAACTCCACCCTCTTCGGGGCCAGCCGCATGATCGCCGAGATGGCCGGGCAGCGGATGATGCCCCGGATCTTCACCCGGCGGGACCGCAAAGGCGTCCCCTGGGCTGCGGTGGTGGCCATGACCGGCGCCGGCCTGGCCTTCGCCCTCCTGGGCAGCCTCAGCGTCATCGCCGAGTTCTCCAGCATGACCTTCCTGCTGGTCTCCATCGGCGTCTCTCTGGCCAACCTGAAGCTGCGCGGCCAGACCGGCGCCAAGATCCGCATCGCGCTGGCTGGCCTGGTGCTCATGGCCATCACGGTGGTCACCATCCTGATCTACCTGGCCGCCACCAACCCCACAGAGCTGGGGATGATCCTGGCCCTCTACCTGGCTGTGGGAGGAGTGGCCCTGGCCTACATACGCTGGAGCCAGGTCAGGGCTCCGGCCTGATCGGCTTGGCGGCCCCTCCTGAGGCTGCTTCCGCAACCAGGGGCCGCCCGGCCAACCCATCGTGCAATCGCTTCGAGAGGAAAAACGGGGGACAGCTCGAATGCGCCATTCCCTGGCCAACACCAGGCGAGCCCGGTGGGGTCTCCTCTGCGTGCTGGTGGCCTTTGGGCTGAACCTGGTGCTGATCACAGCGGGCGGCGTCGTGGGGCGCTTGCCCTGGCTTGTGCTCTACCCGCTCCTCTGGCTCTCCCGCCTGCTGGCCCAGGTGGATCGGGAGGCCGCCCTCGCCCTGGAGCTCCTCACGGGCTACTGGGGGCGTTTCGTCCTGCTCATCGGGGTGCTGGCCTGGGGCATCTGCGGCCTGCGCCCTCGGGATGTGGGGCTACAGCGGGGAAAGTGGCGGGAGGCCCTCGCGGCGACGGTGGCCATGTGGGTGTTTATCCAGCTCGTCCTGGTGGGGATCGGATGGGCCTCCGGCAGCTCCCTGGCCTGGCATCCGCTTTGGCGGCAGACCACGCCCCTGGCCCTGGGGCTCTCGGTGGTCAGGTATTTCCTGGGGGTGGGGCTGTTCGAGGAGGTGTTCTATCGCGGGCTGATGCTCCCCCAGTTCTACCATGCGCTGCGGGAGCGACAGATCAACCATGCCCTGCCGGTGGCCGTGCTCCTCTCCCAGACCCTCTTCGCCCTGAGCCACATCCCCCACTACGCGCTGCCGCTCCCTTTGCCGCTGGGCCTGCTGGTCCTCTGGCTGGAGAGCGTCCTCCTGGCATGGCTCTGGCTGCGCACGGGCAACCTGCTGATCCTGGTGGGATGGCACGGGCTGGCCGACTTCCCGCTACCCTTGCTGGCGGCTCCGGAGAACGTCCTCGAGGGCGCGGCCTTTGTCCTGATCCTCGTCATGTTGATCGGCTGGCCCGTCGTGCACCAGCGCCTCCCCGGGATGGGCGGCTGACGCTGGCTCTCGCCCAGCACTTCCCCGACATGGGCTGATCGGGCCAGTCAACTGGCCACCGCCAGCGCCTCCTCCAGGAGCTGGGCAGCCTGGGACTGAGCCAGGGAGTAGTAGACCAGCCGCCCCTGCTTGCGGAAGGTGACCAGGCCATGGGCCCGGAGCAGGCGCAGCTG
>WGCB01000348.1 GCA_015494005.1 Caldilineaceae bacterium | reverse complement strand
TCTACTACACGGAAGCTGGGGGGCGGTTGATCTTCGGCTCGGAGATCAAGTCCATCCTCCTCCACCCGGCGGTGACGGCCCGGCTGGACCCGGCCGCGCTGAGCAACTTCCTCTCCCTGCGCTACGTCCCCGCGCCCCAGACCCTGTTCCAGGGCATCCACGCCCTGCCCCCGGGCTACTCCCTGATCTGCAACCAGGAGGGCCCGCGAGTGGGCCCCTATTGGGACCTCTCCTTCCCGGATGGCCAGGGCTGGGACCGCAGCGAGGCCGAGTACATGGAGGAGCTGGAGGCCCTGCTCACCGAGTCCGTGCGCCTGCGCCTGCGCAGCGACGTGCCCTTCGGCGCCTTCCTCAGCGGCGGGGTGGACTCCAGCCTGGTGGTGGCCCTCATGAGCCAGTTTCTGGACGAACCGGTGAAGACCTTCTCCGTGGGCTTCCACTCGGACCCGCCGGGCCAGGACGAGCTGCCCTTCGCCCGGCAGGTGGCCCAGCAGTTCAGCACGGACCACCACGAGATCCTGGTGGCGCCCCACCACGTGAGCGACCTGGCCGAGAAGGTCACCTGGCACCTGGACCTGCCCCTGGCGGACCAGGCCACCCTGGCCGTCTACATGGTCTCGGAGCTGGCCGCCCGGCACGTGAAGATGGTCCTGAGCGGCGAGGGGGGCGATGAGCTCTTCGCCGGCTATGCCCGCTACTCTGGGGAGCGTTTCTCGCCTCTCTTCCAGCGCATGCCGGCCGGCCTCCGCTCCCTGGCCCTGGGCCTCACCGGCCGCCTGCCCGGCCTGCGCCGCCCCAAGCTGGCCCTCTACGCCCTCTCCCAGCCGGACGAGGTGACCCGCTTCCTGCACTGGTTCCCCCTCTTCAACCAGGAGATGAAGGCCCAGCTCCTGGCCGGGGGCTTCCGCCAGCGGCTGAACGGGGGCGTCTCCTCGGACCATGTCTTCGGCCAGGCCCTGGCCCGGACGGACGCCCGCATGCCCTTGCACCGCATGCTCTACGTGGACACCAAGCTCTGGCTGCCCGACTACCTGCTCCTGCGGGGGGACAAGATGAGCATGGCCAACTCCCTGGAGGCCCGGGTGCCCCTGCTGGACCACAAGCTGGTGGAGTTCGCGGCGGCCCTGCCCCCCCACATGAAGCTGCGGCGCATGACCCGCAAGTACCTGCTGAAACGGGTGGCCAGCACCCTGCTCCCGGACAGTATCGTGCACCGCAAGAAGAAGGGCTTCCCCATTCCCATCTACGACTGGTTCCGCCGGGAGCTGCGCCCCTTCGTCCGGGACACCCTCTCCCCGGAGGCGTTGAACCGGCGGGGGCTCTTCGATCCCGCCTACGTGGGCAAGCTCCTGGACGAGCACGAGTCCGGCTTCGCGGACCACGGCCTGCTCATCTGGGGGCTGATGGGAGTGGAGTTCTGGCATCGCCAGTTCATCGACCGGCCCGTCCGCGTGGAGCAGCCCGCAGAGGCCATCCAGGTCCAGGGGTAGCGGGGTCCATGCAGGGGCCCGATGGAGCAGTCAACTCGTCAACGAATTCGTGCAGAATCCATTTCACTCGAGAAGGAAACCATGAAAGTAAGCATCTTCGGACTGGGCTACGTGGGCTGCGTCTCCGCCGCCTGCCTGGCCCAGGACGGTCACGACGTCATCGGGGTGGATGTGAACCCCCACAAAGTGGAACAGATCCGGGCCGGGCGTTCGCCCATCATCGAGCCGGGCCTGGACGAGCTGGTCCAGCGCATGGTGGCGGAGGAGCGACTCCACGCCACGCTGGAGGGCCAGCAGGCCGTGCTGGAGAGTGACATCAGCCTCATCTGCGTGGGCACGCCCAGCAACAGCAACGGCAGCCTGAAACTGGACTACATCGAGAACGTGAGCCGGGAGATCGGCCAGGCCCTGGCGGTCAAGGAGGACTACCACGTGGTGGTGGTGCGCAGCACCGTGCTCCCCGGCACCGTGCGGGAGCGGGTCCTGCCCGTCCTGGAGGAGGCCTCGGGCAAGCGAGCCGGCGTGGACTTCGGCCTGAGCATGAACCCGGAGTTCCTGCGGGAGGGCAGCGCCATCGCCGACTACTACGCGCCCAGCCAGATCGTCATCGGCGAGCTGGACGAGCCCAGCGGCGACGCGGTGGAGGCGCTCTACCAGGCCGTGGACGCGCCGGTGGTGCGGGTGGACCTGGAGACCGCGGAGATGGTCAAGTACGTGAACAACGCCTTCCACGCCCTGAAGGTGGTCTTCGCCAACGAAGTGGGCAGCCTCTGCAAGCTCCACGGCATCGACGGCCAGAAGGTGATGGAGATCTTCGTCCAGGACCGGCAGCTGAACATCTCTCCGGCCTATCTGCGCCCGGGCTTTGCCTTCGGCGGCTCCTGCCTGCCCAAGGACGTGCGGGCCCTGCTCTACCGGGCCAAGGAGCGGGAC
>WGCB01000347.1 GCA_015494005.1 Caldilineaceae bacterium | reverse complement strand
GGCCAGGGCAACTTCGGCTCCGTGGACGGGGACAGCCCCGCGGCCATGCGCTACACGGAAGCCCGCATGACCCGGCTGGCCGAGCTCATGCTCCAGGACATCGACATGGACACGGTGGACTGGAAGCCCAACTTCGATGACAGCCTCCAGGAGCCCCAGGTGCTGCCATCGGCCATCCCCAACCTGCTGCTCAACGGCAGCGCTGGCATCGCCGTGGGCATGGCCACCAACATCCCGCCCCACAACCTGTCGGAGATCGCCGACGCGGTGGCCTACGTCATCGACAACTGGGAGCGGCGCACCGAGATCGGCCTGGACGAGCTCATGACCATGGTGAAGGGGCCGGACTTCCCCACCGGCGGCATCATCCTGGGCACGGAGGGGATCCGCCACGCCTTCGCCACAGGCCGAGGCAAGCTGCTCGTCCGGGCCAAGACCCGGATCGAGGAGATGCGCAACGGCCGCTTCCGCATCGTCATCACCGAGATCCCCTACCAGCTGAACAAGACCACCCTGCTGGAGCGCATCGCGGAGCTGGCCCGAGGCGGCAAGCTGGACCAGATCAGCGACCTGCGGGACGAGAGCGACCGCAATGGCATGCGCATCGTGGTGGAGCTGAAGCGGGGGGCGTCCCCGCGCAAGGAGCAGAACCGGCTCTTCAAGTACACCCCCCTGCAGACCACCTTCGGGGTCAACGCGCTGGCGCTGGTGGACGGGGAGCCCACCACCCTGAGCCTGCGCAAGGCCATCATCATCTTCATCCAGCACCGGGTGGAGGTGATCACCCGGCGCACGGAGTTCGAGCTGGGCAAGGCCCGGGAGCGGGCTCACATCCTGGAGGGGCTGCGCATCGCCCTCCAGTTCCTGGATGAGGTGATCGAGACCATCCGCAACAGCCCCAGCGCGGAGGAAGCCCGGACCCAGCTCATGGAGCGCTTCGGCCTGAGCCAGGTCCAGGCCCAGGCCATCCTGGACCTGCAGCTGCGCCGGCTGGCCGCCCTGGAGCGGCAGAAGATCGAGGAGGAGTACCAGGCCATCATGGCCCGCATCGCCTACCTGGAGGACCTGCTGGCCCACCCGGCCAAGATCCGGGCCCTGATCCGGGACGAGATCCTGGAGATCAAGGAGAAGTTCGGCGACGAGCGGCGCACGGAGATCCTGCCCTACGCGGACGGGGACTTCCGGGAGGAGGACCTGATCCACCAGGAGAACGTGCTCATCAGCTTCAGCGCCGGGTCGTACATCAAGCGCACGCCGGCCAAGGTCTTCCGAGCCCAGGGCCGGGGCGGCCGGGGCGTGAAGGGCATGGCCACCCGGGCCGAGGACCAGGTCATCGACCTGCGCTTCGCCCGCACCCTGGACTACATCCTCTTCTTCACCAACCGGGGCCGGGTCTACAGCAGCCGGGTCTACGAGCTGCCCGAGGGGGGCCGCACGGCCAAGGGCGTGCACATCGCCAACGTGCTCAACCTCCTGCCGGACGAAAAGGTGACAGCCATGCTCACCGTGGCCGACTTCGAGCACGCGGAGTACGTCACCCTGCTCACCCGCAAGGGGCGCATCAAGCGGGTGCGGGCCTCGGCCTTCGCCAACGTGCGCCCCAGCGGCCTCATCGCCATGAACCTGGGGAGCGACGACTCCCTGGAATGGGCCCGGCTCACCCAGGGGGACCAGGAGTTCATCATCGTCACCCGGAACGGCAAGGCCCTGCGCTTCCACGAAAGCCAGGTCCGGGCCATGGGACGCACCGCCGCCGGGGTCATGGCCATCCGCCTGCTGGGGGACGACCAGGTCACCAGCTTCGATGTGGTGGAGCCGGACGGGGACCTGCTGGTGCTCCACGAGCGGGGCTGGGGCAAACGCACCCCGCTGAGCGAGTTCAGCCCTCGGGGCCGCTACACCCAGGGCGTCTGGGTCACGGACCACACCCGGCTGCACGAGGTGGGGCCCATCACCGCGGCCCGGGTGGTCCACGAGCAGGACCAGATCACCGTCATCACCCGGCAGGGCATCGTCCTGCGCACCCCGGTGAAGGGCATCAGCCGCATGGGCCGCCTGACCCGAGGCGTGCGCATCGTGGACCTGAAGGACGGGGACACGGTGGCGGCGCTGGCCATCCTGGACCACGAGGACCTGAACCGGAAGGTGGAGGCGGCGGAGGCCCAACCGGAGGGTCAGTCCCCGGGGACAGCCCAGGTC
>WGCB01000346.1 GCA_015494005.1 Caldilineaceae bacterium | reverse complement strand
TCCCGGTGGCGCCGGTGGAGCGAGTGGTCATCGACCACTGGTTCCCAGAGGGGGCGCCTGGAGTTTAGTTCGTTCAACCATCAAAAGCCCGGACCGAGAGTGGTCCGGGCTTTTTTCGTTCCTGACGGGGTTCCGATGAGGTGGGCTAGGCCGTGACCTTGGGCCCTGCCGCCTTGACCTCCTCGCTGACGCCGTCCGCGAAGTGGAGGAAGTTCTCCGCGAACATGCGAGCCAGCTTGCGGGCCTGCTCGTCGTAGGCGGCCTTGTCCGGCCAGGTCTCCCGAGGGTTGAGGATCTCGTCGGGCACGCCCTCGATGTGGACAGGCACGTGCAGGCCGAAGACCGGGTCCGTCCAGGTCTCCACGTCGTCCAGCTCGCCTTCCAGGGCGGCAGCGACCATGCGCCGGGTGTAGGCCAGCTTCATCCGTTGCCCCACGCCGTAGGGGCCGCCGGTCCAGCCCGTGTTGACCAGCCAGACCTTGGCGTTGTGCTTGTCCATCTTCTCGCCCAGGAGCTCCGCGTAGACGCCTGGGTGCAGGGGCATGAAGGGGGCGCCGAAGCAGGCGCTGAAGTTGGGCACTGGCTCGGTGATGCCCACCTCGGTGCCGGCCACCTTGGCCGTGTAGCCGCTGAGGAAGTGGTACATGGCCTGGGCCCGGGTCAGCCTGCTGATGGGCGGCAGCACCCCGAAGGCGTCCGCGGTGAGGAAGATGATGTTCTTGGGGTGGCCGGCCACGCCCGAGGGGTCCGCGTTGGAGATGTGGGTGATGGGGTAGCTGGCCCGGGTGTTCTCGGTCAGGGAGGCGTCGTTCAGGTCCACTCGCCGGGTGACGG
Organism: Caldilineaceae bacterium; assembly: GCA_015494005.1. GTDB lineage: Bacteria > Chloroflexota > Anaerolineae > Caldilineales > Caldilineaceae > S144-5. The sequence goes on along the minus strand of WGCB01000346.1, from coordinate 2,029 downwards.
GGTCGAAAGCCACGTTCTCCAGGATGGTCCCGAAGCGCCGGGTGGTCTGGTAGATCTCCGGCTCGCCTTTGGGATCCAGGCGGATCACCTTGGCGTAGCAGCCGCCCTCCAGGTTGAAGATGCCGTCATCGCTCCAGCCGTGCTCGTCGTCCCCGATGAGGGTGCGCTCCGGGTCCGCGCTCAGGGTGGTCTTGCCCGTGCCGCTCAGGCCGAAGAAGAGGGCCACGTCGTCCTTGTCCTTGCCGTAGTTGGCGCTGCAGTGCATGCTCAGGACGCCCTGCTTGGGCAGGATGTAGTTCATCACGCTGAAGATGGACTTCTTGTTTTCGCCGCCGTAGGCCGTGCCGCCGATGAGCACCAGTTTCTTCTGGAAGTTCAGGAGGATGAAGGTCTGGCTGTTGGTGCCGTCCGCCTCGGGGATGGCGTAGAAGTTGGGGGCGTTGATCACCGTGAACTCGGGCACGAATTCCCGCAGCTTCTCCGGATCCAGCTCCCGGATGAACATGTTACGCACGAAAAGATTGTGCCAGGCGAACTCAGTGATGAAGCGCACCCGCAGGCGATAGCGCTCGTCCGCGCCCGCGTAGCCGTCGAAGACGTAGAGGTTGCGGTTCTGGAGGTAGGCCTGCATTCGGGTCAGCAGCCGCTCGAAGTGCTCCTGGGAGAAGGGGCGGTTCACGTCTCCCCACCAGATGTCGCTCTCCGTGGTGGGTTCCTTCACGATGAAACGGTCGTTGGGGGAGCGACCGGTATGGCTGCCCGTCCGCACCACCAGGGGCCCCAGATGCACCAGGTTGCCCTCCCGTCCGAAGAGGGCCTCCTCGTACAGGGCCGGGGTGGGGAGATGCCAGTACACATGGCCGGGGTTCACAATGCCATGTTTTTCGATGCCGTGTTTTCGATCTTCGATGCCGTAACTTTCCATACGCTGTCCTCCTGACGTTCTACGCTTGGGTGATCTCGGGTAATCTCGCTGTTGAATACGCTATCGCACAGCCAGATTTCGCCGTTGAATCTGGCAATGGATTCCGTGGAGGTTGGGGGACGGCTTGGGGGTTCCTGGAGCCCTGGCTATTATGCCCAATCGCGTGGGATATTGCAATCCGGCTCCAACGTTTCAGGATGCAATCAGGATGCAAAAAGGTGGGCAATAAGAAAGCCACACCCGAAGGTGCGGCGAGGCGGAAACCGGATGGTGGTCCTGGGGGGTGCGAGGGGACTCACTCGGTCCTGGGCATGTCGAAGCGATCCAGCATGGCGGCGCAGGCGAAGCAGAAAGCAGCCAGGGCTGGCAACAGGGGATTCATCTGGATGCCAACTAGCTCCAGGCCCACAAAGCTGACCAGGAACAGCACACCGATGAGCAAGGTGATGTTGCTAACCAGCCGAGTTGACGAGATCATCGCATCCTCCTCCATGGGCATCCCGTGGACTATCGGATTCGGCTCCAGGAAGGCGGGGCCGGAGCCAGTCCGCTCCTGCAAAAACGATCTTCCAGCCTGTTGGGATGATCACATTTTAGTGAGGGAGGAAAAATTAAGCAAGCATGCGGAGGCCCAGGGAAGGGGATTCAGGGCAGGTTTTGGAGGAGCGTCGAAAAATCGTGGGGAAAACGTAGAAATGGCGTCGGGAAAATGGCCAGCACACGCCGGGGACGCGCCCAGATCCGGGCAAAAAGTGGAGCCCCGGCAATTGCCGGGGCCCTCCCGATGAGTCCATGCCTGCCTTGGTAGGAAGGGGACCAGGCAGGCATCTGGGGTAGGATCGGGGCAGCCATAGGCTGACAACTACATTTTAGCACCTTACCAAAGCCTCTGTCAACCAAGGTCGAAAGCGATTTTCTGCGCCTTCCAGCCCCACAGATTACAGCCGGTTGACGCCAACCGCCCTGCCCATCCTTTGTACATCCCGCACCCGATTATGGTACCATTGTCCGGGCAAAAGGCCGGCGTATATCGCTCCCGAAAGCCTGGCCAAACAGGCAGCGCTTTCCCTCTGCTCCGCCACCCGGTCGCTCGCTCCAGTGCAT
>WGCB01000345.1 GCA_015494005.1 Caldilineaceae bacterium | reverse complement strand
GGGTGAGGGGGTGAGAGGAGGACCCCGTCCCTCACCGGGCTCGCAGATCCCCAAACGCCGTCTCTCGACTCCCGACTTCCAACTCCCAACGGTCCACCCCGGGTTCCCATCGTCCTGCTCCTCTCTCAGTAGATCATCTCGCCCCGGACGAAGGCCCCGGTCCGGGGATCGCACGGCCGCTCGAAGAAATCCTCCACACCCGCCACCTCGATGATGCGCCCCTCCAGTAGCAGGGCCACCCGATGGGCCAGGCGCCGGGCCTGGAAGACGTTGTGGGTGACCAGGACCACGGTCGCGCCCCGCTCCTGGTTGGTCCTCCGCACCACGTCCTCGATGAGCCCCACGTTGTAGGGGTCCAGATTGGCCGTGGGCTCGTCCAGGAGCAGCACGTCCGGCTCCAGGACCAGGGCCCGGGCCAGGGCCGCCCGCTGGGCCTCCCCGCCGGAGAGCTGCCGAGCCGACTGATCCGCCAGCTCCCGCAGCCCCACCAGCTCCAGGGCCGCCTGGATCCGCTCCCGAGCGTTCCCCTCCCCCCGCAGGCGCAGGCCGTAGCGCACGTTCTCCCAGACGCTGCGGTTCAGCAGGGCCGGCCGCTGGAAGACGGTGGTCACCCGGCGACGCAGGGCCAGGGGCATCTCCCGATCCGGGCTGAAGGGCTGGCCCAGGAAGTGGATGGTCCCCTGGGTGGGGGGCTCCAGGAAGTTGAGCAGGCGCAGCAGGGTGCTCTTCCCCGCGCCGCTGGGCCCCACCAGGGCCAGGATCTCGCTCCGGAAGATGCGCAGATCCTCCACCTGGAGCACGCAGCGCTCCTGGCCGCTCGGGGTGGGGTAGACCTTGGTGACCCCCTGCAAGCGGTAGACGGGCTGGCTCATGGATCGAAGGTGCGGCCCTGGAGCTGGAGCATGGCCAGGTTGGTGAGGAAGGCCAGGCTCAGGAGCACCAGGCCGAGGGCGATGGCCAGGCCGAAGTTGCCCTTGCGGGTCTCCAGGACGATGGCCGTGGTCAGGACCCGGGTCTTGTGCTCGATGTTGCCCCCCACCAGCATGACCGCGCCCACCTCGGAGATGATGCCGCCGAAGCCGGCGATGACCGAGACCACCACGCCCACCCGGGCCTCGGAGAGGAGGGTGAGGGTGCTCTGCCAGGGGGTGGCGCCCAGGGCCTGGATCTGCTGGCGCAGGTGGGGATCCACGCCCATGACCGCGGCCATGGTGAAGCCGGCCACCAGAGGGAAGGCGATGATGGTCTGGGCCAGGATCATGGCGCCCGGGGTGAAAAGGGCCGGGAGGAAGGGCCAGTTCAGTTGGCCCAGGGGCCCGCTGCGGGAGAGGAGAAGGTAGACGAAGAGGCCCACCACCACCGGCGGGAAGCCCATGCCCGTGTAGAGGAGGGCGGTCATCAGCCGCCGGCCGGGGAAGCGGGTCAACCCCATGAAGGCGCCCAGGGGGATGCCGATGAGGGTGCTCAGGAGCAGGGCCGTCCCCGACACCTGCAAGGAGAGGACCACGGTCTCGATCAGGGTGGCGTCGCCTGCGAGGATGCGCTGCAAGGCTTCCCCCAGGCCCTGGAACAGCTCGTCGATGGCTCAGCCTCCGCCGCGCAGGGTCTTCCAGTGCAGTTGCTCGAAGAGGGCCTCCAGGGCCGCGGGATCCCCGGAGAAGTCCACGTCCGCGCCGCCCACTCGCAGGGAGCCGATCTGGTTGGGCGTGGCCTTGCTGATGACCGCCCGCCAGCCCTCCCCCACGATCACCCACTCGTCCTCGGCCACGCCGCCCAGGTCCAGCAGGTACTCCTTCATGAGCCAATCGGGGACGCCGTAGTAGCTGTGGGTGGGCTGGCCGCCCCCCACCGGCGGGAAGATGCGGATCTCCGCGTCCTCGGGGATCTCCATGTCCAGGCCGCCCAGGTAGCGCACATCCCGGCCGTTGATGAAGACGTGGATGTTGTTGTGGAGTTGGCCGCTGCTGTCGAAGAGCTCGCTCTTCAGCTCGGGCCAGCGCTGGATCAGCTCCTCCAGCAGCTCCCGAACCGTGCTGCCTGGCCCGGCCTCCACCTCCACAGTGGAGCCGCCCACCAGGGGGCGCAGGGTCGCGTACAGTCGAACTTTCATGTGAGTTTGTCCTATCCCTCCCAAAGCACCTGCCCCATCTGGCCCGTCTCGTAGCCGCCCAGGGCCTCCACCGCCTGGGCGAAGGCAGGCTGGCGGATGGTCTCCAGCAGCGGGGCCAGAAGCTCGCTCTCGTAGTGTTCCACCGGGATGACCAGGTCGTAGCGCTCGTTGAAGAGGGGCACGAAGTCCAGGTCCAGGGCCCGGGCCGCGGCCAGGATGCCCAGGCCGCAGTCGGCCACGCCGCTCTTCACCGCCGCGGCCACGGCCAGGTGGGTGTACTCCTGGCGCTGGTAGCCCTGGATCTGCCGAGGATTCAGCCCCTGCTTCTTCAGCTGATAGTCCAGGAGCACCCGGGTCCCCGCCCCCCGCTGCCGGTTGACGAACTGCACGTCCTCCCGCAGCAGGTCCGCCAGGGAGGTGATGCCCTTGGGGTTGCCCGGAGGCACGATGAGCCCCTGGCGCCGGTTCACGAAGCCCAGGAGCACCACCCGCACCCCTTTGGCCGTGAGCAGCCGCCGGATGAAGTCCACGTTGTACTCGCCGCTCTCCTCGTCCAGCAGGTGGGAGCCAGCCAGGTGGGCCTCCCCCCGCTGCAGGGCCAGCAGGCCGCTCAGGCTGCCCACGTGGGCCGAGGAGAGGGTCAGCTCCGGGTGGCTCCGGCGCAGGTGATCCGCCAGCAGGTCCAGGGTCAGGTCGTGGCTGCCGATGGCCACGATGGTGTGGCGGATGGCCTCCGGCGGGACCAGGAGCTCCACCTCCACCTGCTCGCCGGGATGGAAGCCCTCGGAGAAGCGGGGGATGGTGACGATGCCATCCGCCTTGACCAGGGACATGATCACCCCCGCTCCTCGGGAGAGAGGCGTGGCCACCACTCGTTCTCCCACCTGGCCCAGGGTGACCCGCATGAACTCGTCCTCACCCATGGGGGAGAGGACCTTGCGGGTCATGGTGGCCTGGATGCGGGGGCGGCGGGGCGGCTGCATCCCCTGCCAGAGGGCCAGGACCGGCCGCACGATGATGTCGAAGGTCATGGCCGCGGAGACGGGATAGCCGGGGATGCCCACCAGGGCCTTGCCCCGGGCCGTCCCCAGGATGACCGGATGGCCGGGCCGCATGGCGATGCCGTGGACCAGCAGCTCCCCCAGCTCCTGGACGATGGCAGCGGTGTAGTCCTCGGAGCCGGCGGAGGAGCCCGCGTTGACCACCACCAGGTCGTGCTCCGCCAGGGCCGCCTCCACCGCGGCTTTGATGGCGTCGTACTCATCGGCCACCATGGGCAGGCGATCCACCAGGCAGCCGGCCTCCTCGGCCTGGGCGCCCAGCACCAGGGAATTGTACTCGATGATGTCCCCGGGCTTCAAGGGGCTGCCCGGCGCCACCAGCTCCGTCCCTGTGGGGATGATGGCCACTCGAGGCCGGCGGAAGACCTGGACGCTGGTGTGGCCGGCCCCGGCGATGGCTCCCAGGTCCTGGGGGCGCAGGCGGTGGTGGGAGGGGATGACCAGCTCGGTGGCCACGATGTCCTCGCCCATGGGCCGCACGTGCTGCCAGGGGGCCACGGAGGCCATGATCTCGATGCGTTCCTCGGCCTGGCCCTCCTCCCCCGGGCCCGAGAGCAGCTGGGTCTGCTCGATCATGATCACCGCGTTGGTCCCCGGCGGCAGAGGATCGCCCGTGTCCACAGGGAAGGCCTGGCGGCCCAGGGTCAGCTCCAGGGGCGAGGTCTCGGTGGCGCCCCGGGTCTCCTCCGCGCGGACTGCGTAGCCGTCCATGGCCGCGGCGTGGTAGTGGGGGGAGGAGATGCGGGCCCAGACCGGCTGCGCGGTGACCCGTCCCAGGGCCTGGTCCAGGGGGATCTCCTCCACGCCCAGGGGCCCGAGGAGGCCGATGCGGTCCAGGGCCTGGCGCCAGCGGGCCACGGCCTCGTCCAGAGCGATATCGTGTAGGTAGATGTTGCGTTCGGTGGTCATGGGTTGTGGTGAAGAAGCCAGAAGTTGGAAGTTGGGAGTCAGTGCAGAAAAACCGTCACCCAGGCGCCCTCCCGGACGCCGCCGCTGTCCAGGGGGATCTGGATGGTCCCGTCCGCGTGGATCAGGGTGTAGATCAGGTTGGATTTGCCGAAGACCGGCACGGCCCACAGCTCCCCGTCCCGCTCCTCCAGCCGCACCTGGACGTAGTCCTCCCGGCCGGTGACCGAGGCCACGTTGCGGGCCAGCCGGGCCTGGATCTGCTGCTTGGGCGGGGTGTCGGTCCCCAGCAGGGCCCGGATGGTGGGGGTGATGAAAAGGTCGAAGATGACCATGGCCGAGACCGGGTTGCCCGGCAGGCCGAAGACGGGCACGCCATCGCAGACGGCCAGGATGGTGGGCTTGCCCGGCCGCACGCTCACCCCGTGGACCAGCACCCCGGGCCGGCCCAGGCCGTTGATCACCTCCGCGCTCATGTCTCGGTAGCTCACCGAGCTGCCCGCGGAGAGGACCACCACGTCCGCCATCTCGGCCGCCTTGGCCACCGCCGCCTCCAGGGCCTCCCGCTGGTCCGGGATGATGCCCAGGGGGAGCGGCTCGCCCCCGGCTCGGGTCACCAGGGCGGAGAGGGTGTAGCTGTTGATGTCCCGCACCTGGCCAGGGCCGGGCGTCTCCTCCGGCGGGATGACCTCGTCCCCGGTGGAGAGGATGGCCACCCGGGGCGGCAGGGCCACGCGGACCTGGGTGATGCCCAGGGCCAGGAGACCGCCCAGATCCTGGGGCCGGAGCTGCTTGACCGAGGGCAACACCGGCTCCCCGGCCCGCACGTCCTCGCCGATCTGGATCACGTTCTCCCCCTCGGCCACCGCCTTCATCACCTCGATGCTGGCCTCGTCCACCTGCTGGGTGTTCTCCACCATGACCACCGCGTTGGCCCCTTCCGGGATCATGCCGCCGGTGTGGACGAGGGCTGCCTCGCCCAGGCCGATCTCCAGCTCCGCCCGCTGGCCCATGGGCACCTCCCCCACCACGGTGAGGAAGGCGGGCAGGCCCGGGGTGGCGCCGTAGGTGTCGGCCGCGTTCACCGCGTAGCCGTCCACGGTGGAGCGGCGGAAGCTGGGCAGGTCCTGGGGCGCGGTGAGCTCCTCCGCCAGGATCCGGTCCAGGGCCTGGGCGGTGGGGATGCGCTCCGTGCGCACCTGGGGACGGAAGTGTTCCTGGAAGATCCGCCAGGCTTCTGGCGGCGTGCGGACGTTGAAGAGTTCGGGCATGGTGCGGACACCTGAGGTCGATGCGGAAAAAACCGGTACACGGATGGCAGGGAGTGCGCGGACGGATCGTCGGTGACCCGGCGCGTACGCGAAAGTGCGTACACAGAAATGATGTTAGCACAGGCTGGATGGGCGATCAATTCCGCGCCACCCAAGCCAACCGGAAGCCCCGTCACCGACTTGACCTTCCCGGGGATCCGATCTATTCTGGACCTGCTCCCCCATCTCGCACTCTCCCACTTCCCATTCCCCACCCAAGGAGGGCTCCATGGATCTGAACGAAATCACGGTGTTGATCAGCGGTGGCGGCTCGGGCCTGGGCGCGGCCACAGGCCGGGTCCTGGCGGAGGCTGGGGCCAACGTGGTGCTGGCCGACATCAACCCGGAAACGGGAGAGCAGACCGCGGCGGCCATCGGGCCCCGGGCCCGGTTCGCCCTCACGGACGTGGTGGACGAGGAGAGCGTCCAGGCGGCGGTGGAGCTGGCTCTGGAGAGCTTCGGCGGCCTGCACGGGCTGGTGAACTGCGCGGGGATCGCCATCGCGGAGCGGGTCCTGGGCCGGAGTGGGCCCCACGATCTGGGGCACTTCGCCAAGGTGGTGGCGGTGAACTTGACCGGCACCTTCAACATGATCCGCCTGGCCGCGCAGGCCATGGCCAACAACGAGCCCAACGAGGAGGGCGAGCGGGGGGTGATCGTGAACACCGCCTCCATCGCCGCCTTCGACGGCCAGATCGGCCAGGCCGCCTATTCCGCGTCCAAAGGGGGCGTGGTGGGCATGACCTTGCCCATTGCCCGGGAGCTGGCCCGCTACGGCATCCGGGTCATGACCATCGCGCCGGGCATCTTCGACACCCCCATGCTGGCCGCCCTGCCCGAGCAGGCCCGGATCTCCCTGGGCAAGCAGGTGCCTTTCCCGCCTCGCCTGGGCCGGCCGGAGGAGTACGGGGCCCTGGTGCGCCACATCTTCGAGAACGTGATGCTCAACGGCGAGGTCATCCGCCTGGATGGGGCCATCCGCATGGCGCCGAAATAGGCGGGGAGCAGGCCAGGAGACAGGGAGACAGGGAGACAAGGAGAGTGGGAGAGTCGGAGTGGAGGACAAGATGGCAAGGTGACCGGTTATCGGGATCTGTCCTTTGACCCAATCAACCAATCATCCAGTCAACCAATCATCCAATCAACTAATGATACTGCTGGGCTAGCTTACATCTGAACAACGGTGCATACAGTTGTGTTCACGGGCATCCTATCGGAGAATACGAAAGATGTTCGACCACGCCGATTTGGCAACCTACTCGAAGGCTGAAAGGAAACGCTTATGTCTCTCGCACCGCGCCTAGATCCAGGGATCCCCGCCGAGACCGTTCGGGTGGCCCAGGCCTCCTTCCCCAAGGGCAACATCTACCTGACTCTGCGGGACCAGCTAGGCACCATCTACCGGGACGCCGATTTCCGCGAGTTGTTCAGCTGGAAAGGGGAGGAGGCCTATCCGCCCGGTCGACTGGCCCTGGTGACCGTCATGCAGTTCATGGAAGGGCTGAGCGATCGCCAGGCGGCGGATGCGGTGCGTGCGCGCATTGACTGGAAGTATGTGCTGGGTTTGAAACTGGACGACCAAGGGTTCGATGCCTCCCTGTTGAGCCGCTTTCGCCGACGGCTGTTGGAGGGGTCAGCCGAATCCCTGCTCCTGGAACGGATTCTGCACGTAGCCCAGGCCCACAAGCTACTGAAGCAACGGGGGAAGATGCGCACCGACGCCACCCATGTGCTGACCGCTGTGCGGGATCTCAACCGTCTGGAACTGGTGGGGGAGAGCTTGCGCTACGCCCTCAACACCGTTGCCCGTGTGGCCCCGAACTGGCTGCTGGCCCATATCCAGCCCGATTGGTTTGAACGCTATCGGGTGCGCATGGAACAAGCTCGTTTTCCGAAAGAGAAATCCCAACGACACGCCTTGCGCTTACGCATCGGGGCCGATGGCTATCATCTCCTCTCCGCCTTGCACCTCTCCGCCTTGCACCAAGAGGAGGGGATGCGCCACCTGTGGCGTCATCCTGCGATCCAGAGCTTGCGTCAAATCTGGGTGCAGAATTACTATCGGCAAGACGGGGCGGTCCACTGGCGGGAAGCGGGCAATCTCCCACCGGGGGAGCACTTCATCCAGTCGCCGTACGACCCAGAGGCCCGCTACAGCGAGAAACGTCAGACGCAGTGGAAAGGCTACAAGGTCCATGTGACCGAGACGTGCGATCCCGATCGGCCTCACCTGATCACCCATGTGGAGACCACTCCTGCCTCTGTCTCCGACAAAGGTATGCTCTCGGTGATCCACCAAGCCCTGGCGGACAAGGCACTTCTGCCGGACGAACATTTCGCGGATGGGGGCTATGCGGGTGTCAAGGAGCTCGTGGACAGTCAGGAGAAGCACCAAATCCAGCTGGTGG
>WGCB01000344.1 GCA_015494005.1 Caldilineaceae bacterium | reverse complement strand
CCCATTGGCCAGATTCTCCAACGACTGGAAAACGAGCATTAGGGTTGGATCGGGCCCTGCCGTCTGACCGGCAAGCGTCTGTGCCAGGTCGGGGAGGACCACCAGGTTCACCAGGACGCCGACGATGTCCACCGCAGCGGCGACCACCGCCACGCCGATGGCCAACCCAAGCCAGGGACACGCACCGCTCAGATGTCGGCCCAGGGCATAGTAGCTCCAGGCGAAACTGAGGGTGACGGCAAACCAGAAAAACCAGCCGCCTTGCCAGCGCCATGGGTGCTCAGCGATCCAGAGGATCCGCAGGAGCAGGTCCGGCTGGCGCGCCGCGGTGCCCGGGCCGAAAACGATGCCAGCGTCCCCCAGAGCCAGGAAAGTGTTGATCAGGCCGGCGAGGAACAGGCCCAGGGCATCCAGCCAGCGAGGACCCAACTGGTCTTCACGAGGCATGGCTGGCAAGGCGCTGCTCGACAGCCCGCTGCCCCAGGATGACGCCAATGTAAGCGAGCACGAAGAGGCCAGCCAGGAGGGTGTACGCCGTCACGGCAGTCTGCATGTCGGGGTGCAGGTCGGCGGGGTGGATCAAGGGGAGCAAAAGGAAGAGCAGGCCGGTCAAAGGCGCTTGCCAGAACATAGGACGAACGCGCAGCCAGTCGCCATCCCACAGCGCCCAGGCATAGGCCGCCGCATGGGTGAGGAAGAGCACGCCGATGAGCCCCCCGACCAAAGGAGGCAGCTTCCAAAGCCACACCTGGTTGACCACGTCGATCCGAAACAGGAGGAGCCCCGCGCTGAAAAGGCTAACGACCAGGGAACTCCCTGCCACCGCTCGTGCCGCACTGGTCAAAGGGATCGACACAGGCAGCCGCCCGCCACCTTTCCTCTCATGGGTGACGAATACAGACGGCGCCGCCACGAACAGCACCAGGTACATGGTCAGCCAGTAAGTCAGGTGATACCAGGGATGGGCCAGGAAGGGTTTCAGGTAGAAAAAGGTCAACACAGTGGCCAGAACAGAGAACAGCGTGATGACCACCATGGTGATGCGGACACGTGCCCAGCTCCTTTGCAATGCCCCGAACAGAACCAACATCAGGGCGTTGCTGTACATCACGCCCAGCAGCCTGGCGTTGATTTCCGGTCGCACGGTCCAGACAAAGAACGATTCGGTCTTTCCAGGGATGCTCATCAAGATGATGAAAGCGGGCAAGCCGTTCGCGAGCAGGACGAGGAAGACCAGCTTCACACCCCGCGAGAGATCATTGGACCACCACTGTTTGATTGTCTCCATCGCTCCTCTTTCCTCTGCTTTTCTCAGGCGCTTTTCTCGGGTGTTTTTTCTCGGGTGCTCTTCGCGGGGTCACACGTGGATCGCTGCGGGCCTGTTTGAGGGTGCCCCATTGTACTGTAGGGCAAAACCCATGGCAAACGCGTTTTTTGCCTTCGCCGCCTGCCCACTGCTATCCGGCTGCGCTGCCGCCCGAACCAGCTCAACCAGGGCGGCGGAGGCGCAGCCACCCAGCAGTCCCCCTACGCCAACGGCCGCCAGCCCGGGAACAGCGGTTTCGGAGGGCAATCGAGATCGCGTCTGATCGAGTCTCCAGATCTTGACAAAGCTCCCAAAGCTGGGTAAAGTATGCTTACAATCGAGCAGCAACGACTGTGAACCGGAAGAGTAGCTGCCAAAGCGGGTTCCAGAGAGTCCCTAGCTGGTGGAAATGGGATAGCAGCGCAGGCAGTGAATGGGCCGGGGAGTTGAGCGCCGAACGCCAGGGATCACCCCAGGTCAGTAGGTTGCTCCGGAGACGCCACCGTTACCTGGGCGCTGAGAATCGGAGATGACTCCTGTTCTCGACGAGTGAGACTGGCTGTCGGCGGAACGACCCTTGTGTTTCACGCAGGGGTTTTTTCATGCAAGGGACCCTTGCCGCCGAGGCCGTCTAAACGGGGTGGCACCGCGGGGAGCCGAACAAGGCCCTCGTCCCCAGAGTCCGAGCCGATGCTTGGGCGCTGAGGACGAGGGCTTTCTTTGTGGCAGGCTCGCTGCCAGCCAGGAATCGAGCGGATCGAGAGGAGAGACGACCATGGTGAGCTATCGACCCACCCTGGAGGAAGTGCGGGAACTGGCCCAGGAGGGCAACCTCATCCCCATCGTGCGGGAGCTGCCCGCGGACCTGGAGACACCCGTCTCTGTCTACCTGAAGCTGCGCAACTCCGGCCCCTCGGGCCAGGAGAGCGGCGCCACCCAGACCCGGCCCAGCTTCCTGCTGGAGTCGGTGGAGAAGGGGGAGCAGCTGGGGCGCTACAGCTTCCTGGGCGTACACCCGCCCATGACCGTGGTGGCCACTGAGGACCAGGTGACCATCGGCGCGGCCGGGGGCGCGGTGCTGGAGACCCGCCAGGGGGATCCCCTGACGATCGTGAAGGAGATCATGGCCAGCCGTCGGCCGGTGACCCTGCCCGGCCTGCCCCGCTTTACCGGCGGCGCGGTGGGCTACTTCGGCTACGACCTGGTGCGCTTCATGGAGCGGCTGCCCAGCACCGCCAGCCGGGACCTGGCGGTGCCGGACATGGTCATCCTCTTCGCGGACAACCTGGTGGTCTTCGATCACGTGCAGCACAAGCTCCTCATCATCGCCAACATGCGGGTGGAGGCGGATCTCCGGGCCGCCTACGCGGACGCGGTGGCCCGCATCGATCAGATCGTGGCCGACCTGCGCAAGCCCCTGGTCCCGCCCGTGCCCCGGGAGTGCCGCAGCGGGGCGGAATGGCGCAGCAACTTCACCCAGGCAGAGCACGAGGCCAACGTGCGCAAGGCCAAGGAGTACATCACCGCGGGGGACATCTTCCAGGTGGTGCTCAGCCAGCGCCTGAGTCGGGAAACGGAGGCGGATCCCTTCACCATCTACCGGGCCCTGCGCATGCTCAACCCCTCCCCCTACATGTACTTCCTGGACTTCAGCGGGGTGGCCGGCATCCCCGGGGAGCCGGTGCGGATCATCGGCTCCAGCCCGGAGATGCACGTGCGCCTGGAGGATGGCCAGGCCTACCTGCACCCCATCGCCGGCACCCGCTGGCGGGGCGCCACCGAGGAGGAGGACGAGGCCCTGGCCCAGGAGCTCCTGGCCGATCCCAAGGAGCGGGCGGAGCACGTGATGCTGGTGGACCTGGGCCGGAACGACCTGGGCCGGGTCTGCGAGTACGGCACGGTGACCGTCCCCACCATGATGGCAGTGGAGCGCTACAGCCACGTGATGCACATCGTCAGCGACGTGCGGGGGAAGATCCGGCCGGAGCACGACGCCTTCAGCCTGCTCCGGGCCACCTTCCCCGCGGGCACGGTGAGCGGGGCGCCCAAGGTCCGGGCCATGGAGATCATCGAGGAGCTGGAGGGCACCCGCCGGGGCCCCTACGCTGGCGCGGTGGGCTACATCGACTACGACGGCGCCATGGACACCTGCATCACCATCCGCACCATCGTCATGCAGGGGCAGACCTGTCACCTCCAGGCTGGCGGGGGCATCGTGGCCGACAGCGACCCCACCGCGGAGTACCAGGAGTCCCTGAACAAGGCCAAGGCCCTGGCCGTCGCCGTGGAGGAGGCGGAGAGGGGATTATAGCAAGTGAATGGCGATTGCTGAATGGCGATTGCTGAATGGTGATTGCGAGATTGGAGATTGGGAGATTGCATATGGCAACGGATCTGGTGGACTTGCGGGTGTTCCAGGAGGCCGAGAAACTGGCGGACAAAGTCTGGAAGACCGTGGCTCCCTGGAAACATTTTGAGAAGCGAACGGTAGGCGAGCAGTTTGTTCGGGCAGCGGATTCCGTAGGCGCCAACATTGCAGAAGCTCAAGGCCGATACCACTACGGGGAACGAATCCAGATGCTCTACTACGCCCGGGGCAGCCTTTTCGAAGTCCGCTTTTGGCTGCGCCGAGCCTATCAACGACAGCTTGTCGATCTGACCAGTGGGCAGGCCATCGCAGAGCATTTTGAACCACTGGCCAAAGGCATCAACAACTACGTTCGATCCTTGAAGGAACAACGTTCGGACACGACACTTCGGGAGACGGGAGCCAGATACACGGTCAAGGCCGATCCACTCTCTGATCTCCCGTTCTCCAATCTCAAAGACGAAGTCTTCTCACAGGAGGATATCTCATGCCTAACCAACCCACTCGCAAACGCATCCTGACCGGGGACCGCCCCACGGGGAAGCTGCACTTGGGCCACTACGTGGGCAGTCTGCGCCACCGCCTGGCCTTCCAGGACAAGTACGAGTGCTTCTTCCTCATCGCGGACCTGCACATGCTGACCACCAAGCCTTCCAAGGAGGACATCCTCCAGATCGCCGACAACGCCCGGGCCATCGTCCTGGACCACCTGGCCATCGGCATCGATCCGGAGAAGGTGACCTTCTACCTCCAGTCCGCGGTGCACGAGGTGTACGAGCTCCAGCTGCTCATCAGCGGGCTGGTGACGGTGGAGCGGCTCCAGCAGCTGCCCACCATCAAGGACATGGCCCGGGCCGCGGGCATGGAGCAGATCCCCTACAACCTGCTGGGCTACCCGGTCCTCCAGGCCGCGGACATCTTCACCCCCCGGGCCCACCTGGTCCCCGTGGGCCGGGACAACGAGAGCCACGTGGAGCTGGCCCGGCAGATCGCCCGCCGCTTCAACAACGCCTACGGCGAGGTCTTCCCCCTGCCCGAGGCCTACGTGGTGGGCGGCACCCTGGTGGGCACGGACGGCCAGGCCAAGATGAGCAAGAGCCTGGGCAACGCCATCTTCCTCAGCGACGACGCAGCCACGGTGCGCAAGAAGGTCATGGGCATGTACACGGACCCCAAACGCATCCGGGCGGACATCCCCGGCACGGTGGAGGGGAACCCGGTCTTCATCTACCACGACATGTTCAACCCCAACAAGGAGGAGGTGGAGGAGCTGAAACGACGCTACCGGGCCGGCAAAGTGGGGGATGTGGAGGTCAAGGAGAAGCTGGCCCGAGCCCTGAACGCCTTCCTGGAGCCCATCCGGGAGCGCCGGGCCTACTACGAATCCCAGACCGGCTTCGTGGACGAACTCCTCTACAAGGGCACCCTCCACACCCGGGAGGAGGCCCAGAAGACCCTGCTGG
>WGCB01000343.1 GCA_015494005.1 Caldilineaceae bacterium | reverse complement strand
CGCATCCTGGAGGCCGGCCCCCTGGAGGAGCTCTACTGGCAGCCCCAGCGAGCCCAGACCCTGGCCCTGCTGGGCTTCCCTCGGGTCAACTTCCTGGATGGGCGGCTGGAGGAGCAGGCCGGGGAGCTCTGGTGCCAGACGCCTCTCTTCCGCTTCCCGGTCCAGCTGGAGGAGGCCGACGGAGCGCCTCCCCGGGCAGTCCGGGCCGCGGTCCGTCCCCAGGATCTGCTCCTGGGCAGCCAGGCTGGGGATGGCCTGCCCAGCTGCCCGGCCCAGGTGCTCCTGCGGGAGGATCTGGGCGGCGAGATGATCGTCTACCTGGAGGCCCAGGGCGTCCCCCTCACCACGGTGGTGCGCCACGACAGCGCCCACCTGGTGGCCGAGGACCAGGTCACCCTGGCCGTGGCCCCGGAGAAGCTCTTCCTTTTCGATCAAGAAGGGGTCCGCGTGGGCCAGGGGAAGCCCCTGGCGCCTATCCGCTGACCGGCCGTTTCCCGCTGTTCCGAACCCAGCCATCGTCCCTCGTTGAGAGCGAAACATGTCCGAGATCCGTCTGGAGAAGCTGCGCAAAGAGTTCAAAGACGTGGTAGCCGTGAAGGACATCAGCATCACCTTCCCCTCCGCCACGGTGACCTGCCTGCTGGGCCCCTCTGGCTGCGGCAAGACCACCCTGCTGCGCATGATCGCCGGCCTGGAGCAGCCCACCTCCGGGGAGGTCTACTTCGCCGGCCAGCGGGTCACCCACCTGCCGCCCCGCAAGCGCAACATCGGCATGGTCTTCCAGTACCCGGTCGTCTACCGGGGGATCAGCGTCTACCGCAACATCGAGCTGCCCCTGCTGGAGGAGAAGATCTCCCGGCAGGAGCGGCAGCGGCGCATCGACCAGGTGGTGGCCCTCCTGGGCCTGGAGGAGAGCCTGGGCAAGGAGGTCTCCCAGCTGGACAACGGCACCCGGCAGAAGGTGGCGGTGGCCCGGGCCGTGGCCCGCCAGCCCCGCATCATCCTCTTCGATGAGCCCATCACCAACGTGGATGTGAACGCCAAGTTCCAGCTGAAGCGGGCCTTCAAGGAGCTGAGCCGGGAGCTGGAGCAGACCATCCTCTACGTGACCCACGACCAGACCGAGGCCATGACCCTGGCCGACCAGATCGCGCTCATGAAGGACGGGGAGATCGTCCAGCGGGACGCGCCCCGGGAGCTCTACAACCATCCCAACGATGTCTTCGGCGGCTGGTTCCTGGGCAACCCGGGCATGAACTTTTTCCAGACCGAGCTGGTGGATGGCCCCGGCGGTCCCCAGGTACGCTCCCCCCTCTTCCCCGGCCCGTTGACCGTGGCCGGCGGCCAGCCTGGGAGCCAGATCACCCTGGGCATCCGTCCCGAGCACGTGCAGCTGAGCCCGGAGCCCACACCCCAGGGCGTGCCCGGCCAGATCCTGCGCCGCTCCATCGTGGTGGGGGGCCAGTACCTCTGCACCGTGGAGGTGGAGGGCCTGCGCTTCAAGGCCAAGGTGGCTCCGTCCCTAGGCCACGGCCTGCGGCCCGGTGGATCGGTCTGGGTCACCTGCCCCCTGGGGTGGATCGCCCTCTTCCGGCCCGACGGCCACCGCATGGACGCCCGGCTGATGGGGGAAGGCCAAGGAGTAATGAGTAACGAGTAAGGAGTAAGGAGTAAAGAGTAAAGAGTAAAGTTGGACTTGGTTCACTGAATCACCGAGTTCCCCCATCAACCGGAAAGGAACCACCATGGCCACAGTTGTCAGTCTCGGCATCCACATCGTGGACGTGCTCGGCCGGCCGGTGACCCGCATCCCCGACGGCCAGAACGTGGACATCCTGGAGGAGATCCGGGTCACCGTGGCGGGGACCGCGGCGGGAACCAGCGTGGATCTGGCCAAGCTCGGGGCCCAGGTCATCGCCATGGGCGCCATCGGCCAGGACGAGCTGGGCAACTTCATCGTCTCCACCATGGAGCGCTACGGCATCGACACCAGCCACCTGGTGCGCAAGCCGGGCGTCCAGACCTCCGCCACCATGCTGCCCATCCGACCCAACGGCGAGCGGCCCGCCCTCCACGTCCCTGGCGCCAACGCGGAGCTCACCCTGGAGGACATCGACCTGGACGTCATCGCCCAGGCGGACGTCCTGCACGTGGGGGGCACCTCCCTCATGCCCAAGTTCGACGGCGAGCCCACGGTCCAGGTCCTGCGCCACGCCAAGGAACAGGGCGTCACCACCACCTTCGACCTGGTAGCCATCGACCGGCCAGATCTCCTGGACCTGATCGAGCCCTGCCTGCCCTACATCGACTACTTCATGCCCGGCCTGGACGAGGCCCGGATGATGTGCAAGCGCCAGGACCGGCGGGAGGTCATCGACTTCTTCCTGGACCGGGGCGCGGGCCACGTGGTCTTCAAGATGGGCGACCAGGGCAGCGTCATCGCCTCCAGGGAGCTAGGGGAGATCCGCCTGCCCGCTTTCAAGGCCCCGGTGGTGGACTCCACCGGCTGCGGGGACGCCTACTGCGCCGGCTTCATCGTGGGCTTGACCCTGGGCTGGGACCTGGAGCGGGCCGGTCGCCTGGGCACGGCCGCGGCTGGCCTGGTGATCACCGGCCTGGGCTCGGACGCCGGCATCGTCAACTTGGAGGAGACCATCCGCTTCATGGAGACGGCCGAGACCCTGCCCATGCAGTAGGGGCGCACGTTGGCTGCGCCCGCCTGTGCGCATGAATCAGTAGGTGCGGTTTACAACCGCACGATTGCACCCGATAGCGAGGAAACCGTGGAGACTTTCAGCGCCACCTATCACATCGACACCGACGCGGACGCCATCGAGAGCCGGGCCCTGGGCGTGGCCCTGGAGCAGACCGTGGAGCTGCCCCCCGGCGTGGTCCAGGACCCCTTCGTGTGGGAGAATGTCCTGGGCCGGGTGCGGGAGATCACGCCAGAGACCGGCCCGGACGCCCGGGGCTTCCGGGTGGTGGTGGACTATCCCCTGGGCGCCAGCGGCCTGGACCCGGCCCAGCTGCTCAACGTCCTCTTCGGCAACACCTCCCTGCAGCCGGACGTGGTGCTCCTGGACGCGGACTTCCCCCCGTCCCTGACCGCCCACTTTCCCGGGCCCCGCTTCGGCATCCCCGGCCTGCGGGAGCTGCTCCAGGCCTGGGATCGAGCCCTGACCTGCACGGCCCTGAAGCCCATGGGCGCCTCCCCGGAGGAGCTGGCCCGGCTCTGCCGCCTCTTCGCCCAGGCCGGGATCGACATCATCAAGGATGACCACGGCCTGGCGGACCAGACCTTCGCCCCCTTCGCGGAGCGGGTGCGGGCCTGCCAGGCCGCGGTGGAGGAGGCAGCCCAGGAGACGGGCCGCCGGGTCATCTACGCCCCCAACATCATGGGCACGCCCAGCGCTATGCGCCGCCAACTGGAACTGGCCCAGGAGCTGGGCGTCCAGGCGGTGATGATGGAGCCCATGCTCACCGGCTTCCCCGGCTTCTACGAGCTGGTGACGGAGCTGCTGGAGGTGCCGGTCCTGGCCCATCCAGCCCTGAGCGGCGCGGTGCGCATGGCCCCGCCCTTGCTCCTGGGCAAGCTCTGCCGCCTCTACGGCGCGGACGGGGTCATCTACCCCCATTTCGGCGGCCGCTTCGCCTACAGCCAGGAGACCTGCCAGGAGCTGGCCCGGAACCTGCGCCAGCCCTGGGGGGATTTCCCTGCTGCCTTCCCTGTCCCCGCGGGGGGCATGCAGGTGGAGCGTGTGGACGAGCTGGTCCGCTTCTACGGGCCGGACACCATCCTGCTCATCGGCGGCAGCCTCTACCGGGCCGGGGACCGGCTCCTGGAGCGCAGCCAGGAGTTCGTGGCCCGGGTCCACCAGGCATCCGCGTAGGGGCGCGCCCCCTGCTTCGGATGGGTGGCTTCGTCCCGATCCATCGTCCAATCCATTCCCATCGATCCACTCTCACCGAGCCACTTTCACCGAGCCACAGACGAAACCGAGGAGAACCATGCACATCCCCTACCAAGGCAACTTCCGCTGGACCGACATCCCGGTCAAGGAGTACAAGACCGACGGCACCCACTTCAAGGACATCACCCGCCAGATCCTCTTCGACGACCCGGAGCTGGCCTGCCAGTTGCGCTACTTCGAGATCGAGCCCGGCGGCCACTCCACCCTGGAGCGCCACCAGCACGTCCACGCGGTGATGATCTTCCGGGGCCGGGGCCATGCCCTGGTGGGCCACTCGGTCATCCCGGTCCAGACCTTCGACCTGGTCCAGATCCCAGGCATGACCTGGCACCAGTTCCGGGCCACGGAAGGGGAGCATCTGGGCTTCCTCTGTCTGGTGAACTGTGACCGGGACCGGCCCATCCTGCCCACGGAGGAGGACCTGGCCGAGCTGCGGCAGCACCCGGAGGTGGCCGACTTCATCCGAGTCTGATCCATGGCTCTTTTGAAACCGCAAGGACGCGGGGGAGGACGTAAAGGGCGCCTCTGGGAAACCTGTGTTCAACCGTGTTCATCTGCTCTGTAAATCCAACGCGTAGGGGCGAAAAATTTTTCGCCCCTACGAACCCGTGTTCATCTGCGTCCTGATTTTTGTGCCTTGGGGTGTACAGCGTTCATGAAGCCTGCTCTATAAACCCAACGTGAAGACGCAAAGTAGGGGCGAAAAATTTTTCGCCCCTACGAACCCATGTTCATCTGCGTCCCGGTTGTTGTGTCTTGG
>WGCB01000342.1 GCA_015494005.1 Caldilineaceae bacterium | reverse complement strand
CAAGTTCTGCCAGAGATCGGCCACACCAGAGACCGCGTCCACCACCGGCGTGATCGTGCCGTCCAGGTGGAAGTGGTAGCGGCGGGCGGTGACCCAGCCGTAGTCATCGAAGAAGAGGCGGTTGGCAGCCTGGCGGACGAAGGCGTCGGCCAGGGCGGTCTTGCCGATGCCCCCGATGCCGTGGAGGAGGACCACCCAGGGGGCATCCGGGCTTTCCAGCAGCTCCTCGAGCCGCTTCAGGTGGGGCTCCACCCCGAAGAGCTTCTGGTAGGTGGGCGGTTCTAGCCGGGCCTCGATCTGGCGACGGTACTCGTCCCGGGCGGCCCGCTCCTCCTGCAGGAGCTGTTCGGTGATCCAGTCCAAGGCTTCCCGCTGCCTGCGGTAGACCGTGGACTCGGAGAGGTTCAGGCGGTTGGCCACCTTGGCCACTTCCAGGCGATCCAGGTAGCGGAGGCGCAGGATCGCGGCCAGTTCACTTTGCTGGCCTTCCAGTTTGTTCAGCAGGTTGAGCAGGAGTTGGTTGGCAGCCTGGTGGAGGGTGGCATCACCGTAGCGGCTGTTGCGGACAGCGCGAAGATCCCCCAGGGGAGTGTCCGGGGTGGCGCTGTGCCACTCTTGAAAGGCTCGACAGACGGCGTCGCGCGGGATAGGCAGCGAGAGCGAGCTGTGGGACATCAAATGTGCGACCTTGTGTCAGCGAAATGTGCCAACCTGTCTATACGATATCACAGAAGTGTGCAGGAAGGCAAACAGTTTTTTGGGATCTGCAAACTTTTCGAATGAAGACTTACCGAGTTTTCGCTTCTACCCTTCGTATATCCGAAATCACCGGCCTAGATGGGACAGAATCGGTCAAAAAATGATAGCAACTTGACAGATGGTTGATAGGCCATAAGTACTGGTTTTGCGCTATCCTGAAAGCAACCTCCACCACTGCCAGGAAAGGAACACGGACGATGCTCTCTGCAGCGACACGGTGGACAGGATGGCGCACCATGAAGGCTCACACCCATATTTTGGTCCTTTGGGGCAACCGCTTCGATGAGGTGGCGGCGACCATCTTCGTCACCGAGCTGCGCAAAGGAGGGCTGCCAGTGAAGCTGATGGGAATGTACTGCGGGCAGGCTCGAGGCGCCTACGGCCTGGCCCTTGTGCCGGACATCTCCCTGGACCAAGCCCAGGATCTGCTGCCCCAGGTGCGCTGCCTCATCATCCCCGCCCCGCTCCACAGCCTCCAGCAGTACCGGAACGACCCCCGGCTGCACGCCTTCCTGCACCAGCTCTTGGAAAACCAGGGGCAGATCATCGTCCAGGACGGTGATCTGGAGGCTCTGGAGGGCTTCGCGCCTCGGCTCTTCACCGGAGAGCGGGTGCGGACCTATCCCCTGGGTGCAGCCCTTCTGGACTTCGCCCGGGATCTGGCTCTGGATCTGCAAGCCGTATCGTAGCTGCATCGTAGATGCCCCGATTCGCCACAACCATCCCACACCCTATCACCACATCGACCGTCGAGGCCACCATGTCCCCTCAGAGCGAACACGCCACCCCATGGATCCGCCTGATCGAAACCGCTGTCCAGGCCGGTGAGACCGAGAAAGCCCTGGAGAGGCTGCTGGAATATGGCGAGAACATCATCGACACAGGCAAGGCTGGCACGGTGCTCCATTTCATCGACCTGCTCCTGCCCCAGGCTCGAGGCCAGACGCCGCGCCTCTTGCTTCTGGCTGGCCGGGCCCATCTGGCCTTGGGCAACCTGAACGATTCCGCCCTCAACCTGGAGAGCGCCCGGGCTGAGTTTGCCCGTCTGGAAGAGGTCATCTACGAGATCCAGTGCTACCTGCTCCTGGCCCAGCTCTACCACCGCTACGAGGACCTGAGCACCGCTCGCCTCTACCTGGATCGGGCCGCCCAGCGCATGCACGACAACACCGCCCTGGATCAAAAAACCCAAGGGGACATCTACCTCAGTCTGGCTCGCCTGGCGCCGGACACCGGACAGCTCCGCCAGGCAGAACGTTTGGCTCAACGGGCGCTCACTCTCTTCGAAAGATTAAACGATCCCAGAGGCCAATTTGAGGCATTGCGTCTGCTGGCCCTGGTCGCGCAACAGAAAGGGGAATTCCCCGTGGCCTCGGCCCGGCTGGAGGTGGCCAAACAGCGGATCAAAGCTGGCAAACTGGGAGCCCGATCTCGGGTGGCCGTCCTGAACACGGAAGCCCATATCCAGTGGTATCGGGGCAACCTGGATCGGGCCCTGAATCTGGCGGAGAAAGCCACGGCCATGGCCGACCGTAGCCAACTGGGCAAGTTTCGGGCCTACCATCGGCTGGTGCGGGCCAACATCCTGCGGGCCATGGAGCGCTACACAGAGGCCCACATCGCCTACCAGGAGGCCTATGAGTGCGTCCAGGAGGAGGGGTTCTATCTTTTCCTCCAGTGGGTGGACGTGAACGCGGCCTGGCTGGACGTGTTGGAGGACAATTTCGGCCTGGCCAAAGGCAAGATCTATCGGGCCCTGGACACGGCGGACCAAGGACAGGCCATCAGTTTCAACACCTTCCTGGGGGCCATCCATGCCCTGACCAGCCGCTATCAAGAGGCAGAGCGCATCCTCACCACCAGCCTAAACTACTACCTGGAGTCCGACGACCGCCTGGCTCAGTTCGCCCTGCACTTCCTCCTGGCCTACGTCTATCTGGGGTTGGGCCAAGAGGAGCAGGCCGAAGAGCACCTGACCCAGGCGATGTCCTGGGCCTGCTACAACAACATCGACTACTTCCCCCACTGGTGGCACCCGACGATGGTCGCCCGGGTCTGCGCCCATGCGCTGACCGTGAACCTCTATCCTGAACTGGTGGAGCGCATCTTCATCAAGCGGCTGAAGAGCGCCGGGGCCAAGGAGCTGCACGGCCTGCTGGAGCACGCATCTCCCCGGGTGCGCACCCTGGCAGTGGACATCCTGGAAAGCATCGACGACAACGCGGTCCTGGACATCCTGGCATCCCGGAAGATCGAGCCCCGCATCCGAGCGGTGCTCAAGGAGATGATCCGCAACGGCCCCCTGGACGCCAGGACCCTCCCACGCCTGGTGAAGAAGCTGGCTCCGAAAAACCAACAGCGCAAGTCCAGCCTGGTGACCGTGGCCACCTTTGGGCTCTACGTCCAAGGCTACAGCCGACGGGCCATCGCCTCCCGCCTGGACCGGGCCGAGACCACCATTCGCAACCAGATCACCACCATCTACGAGCGCTTTGGCCTCCACCATCGAGATATCCGCTCGCGACAGGACCGACGTCAACGGCTGCGGGAGTTGGCCCTGAAGGAAGGTTTCATCCGCGACCGGTGAGGGGTTTTGGCACTGGGCAGGCCGTCACCGGGGACGGCGCAATCCGGGGCGCTTCGATGAGGAGATCGCCCGGGCTCCCAGCCGCCATGGTCCCCTCTCCTCACATGGATAGGAGGCCGAAGCGCGACCATGCCCGAGATCTACTCGCGTTTCACATCGGAAGCCCTCTACGTCATGCGTCGAGCCCGGGAGATGATCGAGGAGGACGGAGGGCGGCAGATCCGGCCAGAGCACCTGCTCCTGGCCATGTTGGAGCTGAACCAGAGCGATGCCAAGCGCATGCTGGGCAAGTTGGGCATCCGCCCCCGGACTGTGGCCAAGCATCTGGCGGAAGGGCGACCAGAGTGGCTCCACTGGGATGATCCGGAGGAAGGGAGCTCCACGGTCCGCTCCTACATGTCCAAAGCGGCCCGCAGCGTGGTGGATCAGGCCTTGCTGGAGGCCACCCGCGACCAAGTCTTTCGCATCTCCACCCGGCATCTGCTCCTGGGGCTGATGGCCCAGCCCAACCGCCCTGGGGCAGCGTTCCTCTTGGAGCAGGGCGCCACCCTGGAGGGGCTGCGGGTCCGCTCGTCGCTACAGAGTGCGTGCAACAGATCCATAGCGGCTTCGGCTCGGTTGTCAAAGTGTTGGTATGTTTTTTGGAGGAACTGAGTGAGCAGAGAGTTCTTTTCCATACCATCCTTCTCTGCCCAGCTCCGCTTCTCTCGTCAAATTTGACCGGTCTTGTTTATCCCCGTTCCGACCTTTTGTCCAAACTCCGAATATGATAGAAAAGCCCAATATGATAGAAGCTCCATTTGTAGTAGGTAACACCCAGGCTGCAGCACTCGAAAGAGAATTTCGTCAGCTTGTACTAACGTACGGACCGGATGCACCGAAAGAGGCTGTTGCAGAAACTGAGCAAGCGGTTGAGCAAGTAATAAAGGAAAGGTGGGGGGAAGCGTCAACCAAAGATGGCTCTGGCCGAGGTTATGCGTTTTTGATACAGCCTAGAAGGTATGACGGAGCAATATATAAGAGAAAATTGGGAACATTAATAGAAGGACTGAAATGGGGGTGTGGAAGGTGGCCGCTGGAATCACTGTGCGCCCGAGCTGTAGAATGTCTCTTGTCTGGTCCAGTTGCCAATACACTTGTGCCTCGGACTAATTTTGGAGATATAGAAGCATATTTTCCCTTTTTTTCGGAGAGGTATATGCCTTGGGAGGTTATATCTCAGTTCTTTTTTAAATTGCCGCCATTTAGGGCCTCAGACACCTATCAAGATGGAGAACTACTCGGCAGTACAATATGTGTGCCATATTCTATCGATTCAATGGCACAGCTGTAT
>WGCB01000341.1 GCA_015494005.1 Caldilineaceae bacterium | reverse complement strand
GTCCTGGGCCAGGAGCAGTTCAGCTTCCACAGCTACATCGGCCCGGGCAACGCCGGTCAGCTGGATTCCCTGCGCAACCAGATGCAGGCCCGCTACCCAGACATCCGCCACGACAAGTTCCTCCTCACCATCCCACCCACCGCGGACTACATCCTGGTCACCTACCCGCCCACTCCGGCAGATGCCTACCCTTTGGCTGGGGAACCATTGAACCTGCCTCTGTGGAGCAGCGGCACCTACCGGCTGGTGGCGGACCAGAACGCCCTCTCCACGGACCACACCCACAGCGCCGGGTTGCCCCTCCGGGGCCAGTGGCGGGACGCGGACCAGGCCAGTGACTCCGTCTACCTGCCCCAGCTGCCCCCAGTCCTGCGCCTGGCCTCCCCGGAGTATTTCCTGCCCAGCAGCGTGCCCTACGATCCCTGCATGACCGATGGCGGCTGCCCGGACAGCTTGCTCCAGCAGATCTACGACGCCACCATGCCACTGACGGTCACCTACTACTCGGTGCGCCGCACCGGCCTGGGCCTGACCCAGATCCCCCTCAAGCAGGTGGGGCCGAGCTGGTCCCCGGGCGCCCTCCGCCACGCGACCTCGGCAGGGGAGCCCACCCGGGCACGCTCGGTCGGGCCCATCCCAGCGGGTACGGAGACCATCTTCCTGCCCCTGGTGCTCACCGTGCCCGCCATCCCTCCGGACGATCCCACCGGCTGCCCCTGCGGCTGGTTCGACGACCTGGGCCGCATGCTGGACTTCGTCCCCGGCCCCTGAGCGCCGCCAAGTCAGGGTGAACTGCGCTCCCAGTCCCACTGGAAGAGCTCCTGCAGCCGCTGGTGGATGGCCGGCGCGTCGGTCAGCAGCAGCACCTCCCGGTTCAGCTTGTAGCTGACCTCGCTGCCGTTCAGACTGCCCACCGCAGTCCAGCGCTCCGCCCCCACCTGCACCAGCGCCACTTTGGCGTGGATGCCCAGCCCCGTGGGGTTCCCCAGCCGCGCCTCCAGGTCCAGACCTTCCTGACGGGCCACCCCGGCCAGGTAGTCCGCCGTGGCCTGGTTGCTGCGCGGGCTGTCGGGCGCGTCGAAGAAGCCGTCCAGGAGCAGCCGCACCTGCGCGCCTCGCCGAGCGGCGTCCAGCAGGGCCTGGAGCCGGGGGTTGGGATCGGCCACCGGGTTGCTGGTGGGCTCGCCCCAGAACTTGTGCTCGTAGAGCTGAGTCAGCCAGATCCGGTCGCCCGGACCGGCCCGGGCCAGCAGGGCGAAGAGTCCCCGGTCTGGGTCCAGGCTGGCGTCCGGGGAGACGATGACCTGGAAGCGGAAGGCGCCCGCCTGGCTCACCGGCTCCAGGAAGGGTGAATCCAGGGGCGGCTCCGTGGCCGGTGGCGGCGGGGTGAAATCCTCGACCGGGCCACCGTAGACCGGATCGTCGGGGGCGAAGGGACGCAGATCCAGGAAGCGATCCGGCGCCCAGTCCTGGAGGAAGCCCTCCTGGAGGGCGGCGATCACCGGCGCCGCGTCGGTGAGGAGGGCCACGCCTCGCCGCCCCGCCACCCCGGCGCCGGGCAGGGGCATGGAGTCCCGGGTGAAGTTTTCGCTGCTCACGAAGGCGACCCGGCCGTCCACCAGACCGTACTTGGCGTGCAGGAAGCGGTAGCGGCTGCGGTAGCCCCGGGGCGCGCCCTCTGCCACGGCCATGTAGAGCACCTGGCCCCCGGCTGCCTGGATCTGGGCCAGACACCAGCGCTGCTGCTCCGTGATGCCGCCGCTGGGCCCGCCCTCCAGAAGCAGCCGCACGTCCACGCCCCGGGCCGCGGCCTGGGCCAGCAGCCCGGCCAGCTCCGGGTGCTCGAAGGTGTAGAGGCTGAGCCAGATGCTCTCCTGAGCCCCGGCCAGGAGGTCGGCGATGGGCTGGTAAAGCCCCTCCGGCCCCACGGCCACGGTCACCTGGGCGGTGGCCTGGGCTATCTCTTCCCGGCCTCGCCACTCTCCTTCCCAGAGGGCCCATCCGGGCATGTACACCCGGCGTCCCCAGGCCAGATCCTGGGCATCCCCGGCCCAGTCCTGGGCCCGGTCCGTGTCCAGGGGAAGGCCGCTCTCCCCGTCCACTTTGCGCCGCCAGACCTGCCCCTCCCCAGGCAGATCACCCCGGGCGTAGAGCTGGGCCGCCGGGCCTGTCCAGCCCGGGGGGACGAAGGTCTCGTCCCCGTAGAGGAGGGCGTCCACCACCCGGCCGCGGGGATCCAGGAGCAGGATCTCGCCGCCGTGGTTGGTCAGGGTAGGCCGGCTGCCGGTCAGGTCCAGGGCCTGGGGATCCGTGTCCGCACCCCACTCGCAGCCTGGGGAGAAGCCGAAGGTGCGGGCGAAGGCCTGGGCCTCCCGGGCGCACCAGATCCGCTGGCCCGGCGCCAGGGTCAGGGTGGTGGTGAGGGGGAAGGTGGCGGTGCGCCCATTGCCCCGGAGCTGCCACCCGGCCAGGGGCTGACTGGCCGGTCCCAGGTTCCAGAGCAGGAGGGCCTCGTCCTTTTCGCCGCTCACCGCGCTGTCGATGTGGGCCGCGGCCAGGAGCATCCGGCTGCCCGGCTTCTGGATCAGGGGCAGGAAGAGCCGGTAGGGCGGTGAATCCGGTGGGATGGTGGCGCCGGCAGGGAAGGCAGGCGGGGCAGCTTGAGCCTGGGCCCAGGCCAGGAGGAGGATCAGCGGGAAAAGCAGGCTGGTTAGACGGGCCATGGCGAATGCGAAACTCGGATCCAGGGGCGGAGATGCTGGGCGGAAATCAGGAGGCGGGAGAGGAATTCAGTGGAGGCCTCGGGGCCGGTACTGGAGGGCCTCGGCCAGGTGGTGGACCTGGATGGCCTCCTCCCCGGCCAGGTCGGCGATGGTGCGGCTGATCTTGAGCACCCGGTGGTAGGCCCGGGCGCTCAGGTCCATCTGGCGCACTGCGGAGCGCATGAGCTGCTTCCCCGCCTCGTCGATGGGGCAGAAACGTTGGACCTCCGCTGGGCCCATGTCCCCGTTCACCCGCACCTGCTCCTTGCCCCAGGCCTGGAATCGCTCCCGCTGCACAGCCCGGGCCCGCTCCACCCGCTCCCGAATGGCCGCGGAAGGCTCGCCCCCGTCCAGGCTGGCCAGCTTCTGGAAGGGCACCCGGGCCACCTCCACGTGGATGTCGATGCGGTCCATGAGGGGGCCGCTGATGCGGTTCTGGTAGCGCTGGACCATGCCCATGGAGCAGGTGCACTCCTTGCGCTCGTCCCCGTAGTAGCCGCAGGGGCAGGGGTTCATGGCGGCCACGAACATGAAGTTGGCCGGGAAGGTCAGGGTGCCGCTGGCCCGGCTAATGGTCACCACTTTGTCCTCCAGGGGCTGGCGCAGGGTCTCCAGGTTCTTCGAGCCGAACTCCGGCAGCTCGTCCAGGAAGAGGACGCCCCGGTGGGCCAGGCTCACCTCGCCGGGGCGGGGCCAGCGTCCGCCTCCCACCAGGCCGGCGTGGCTGATGGTGTGGTGGGGCGCGCGGAAGGGCCGGGTGCGGACCAGGGGCATGCCCTCGGGCAGGGCATCGGCCACGGAGTAGATGCGAGTGATCTCCAGGGACTCGGCCAGGTCCAGCCGGGGCAGGATGGAGGGGAGGGCCCGGGCCAGCAGGGTCTTGCCTGCACCGGGTGGCCCCTTCATGAGCAGGTTGTGGGAGCCAGCACAGGCGATCTCCAGGGCCCGCTTGGCGTGCTCCTGCCCCTTGATGTCCTGGAAGTCCACCGGGTAGAGGGTTTCCGCTTCCGTCTGGTCGAAGTCCAGCTGGGCCCGGTAGGGAGGGATGGTCTGGCTGCCGGTCAGGTGCTGGATCACGTCCCGCAAGGTGCGGACCGGGTAGATGGTCACCCCGTCGATG
>WGCB01000340.1 GCA_015494005.1 Caldilineaceae bacterium | reverse complement strand
CGCCAACTCCAGGGCCAGGAGTTCAAGGGCCATTACCGCCCCCTTCCCCTGAGGACGCCCAGAGCTCATCTCCTTCCGGCAGCCAGGCCACGCCCTCCCGCACCTCCACGGGCAGGATGGGGTCCGGCGCGAAGAGGGGGGGCACGTCCAGGCCCAGCTGCTCGTAGAGCGACGGGGGCACGCTGATGTCCGCCAGGTAAAGCTGCCCCGTGACCTGCTGTCCCTCCGAGGTGAGGAGGCCGGCCTTGGGCAGGGCCAGGGTCATGGTGGCTGTGGCCTGGATGCAGGGCTCCTGGGGGATGCCCGTGGCTGTGTCCAGGCCGCTGGGCGTGTCCAGGCTGAGGATGGGGGCCACGCTGCTGTTGGCCAGGCGGATCAGGTTGGCCGCCGCGCCCCGGGGCGGTCCCTGGAGGCCGTAGCCGATGATGGCGTCGATGATCAGGTCCGAGGGCGGCACTTCCCAGCCCTCCTCCGCCCAGGCCAGGGGCAGGTCCATGGCCTGGAGAATGCTCAGCTGATGGGCCGGCACGCCCTGGAACTCCTCGGCCCGGTGGGTGAGCAGCACCTGGACCCAGGCCCCCCAGTTGAGCAGGTGACGGGCGGCCACCAGCCCGCCGCCGCCGTTGTTGCCCCGCCCGGCCAGCACCACCACCGGCCGGTCCAGGATGTCCCCGTCCAGGAGCTCTTTGGCCAGCAGGGCCAGGTTCCGGCCCGCGTTCTCCATCATCTGGAGCAGCTCGATGTGGTAGACCTGGACCATGAGCCGGTCCACTTCCCGCATCTGGTCCGTGGAGAGGGCCGGGAGTTGAATTGCCATGGCAGTTTTCCTTGCAGTTTCACTTGGGCAGGTTCCCGTGGGCAGGTTCTCTTGAATCTGGAACGCGACCTACTTGACAGGGGAGCTCAGCGCCCTCTAGGATGAAAAACAGACCGTGAGACAGGGAGAGGGAAAGACAAGGTGAGCCGCTCTCCGAATCTCTGATCCCACACGTGCGCCAAGCGCCCATCCAGCCACGTCCCGCGCTTGGCCTTTCTTCCCTGGAGTCTACCAGACATGCGAGATTTCCGGATATTTCCCCTCTGGTGGCGCTATCTCTTCGCCAACCTGCTGGGGACAGGCATCGCCCTCTTCCTCTACTGGCGACGGCTGGCCGGAGGCCAGGATCTGGCCCTGACAGCGCCCCTGGCGGTGATCGGCGTCTGGCTGGCCGGCACCACGGTGACCTACGTGCTCTGGCCCGTGGGCCATGCCCGCTGGCGACGCTGGCGCAACGCCCGACAGCGTCGGAGTCAGGGTCCCAGCGGCCCGGATCGCTAGCCCGGCCAGGTAACCCGAGCTCGGCCCCTTGCATCGAAAATGACAGCATGGCTGGGCCCTCGAGCCTGGCCGTTCGTCCCAACCGTCCCATTCGTTTCGAAAAGGAGACCACCCCATGACCCTGAAACACCGCCTGAGCAGCCTGCTCGTTGCCCTCTTCATCGCCGCCGCCCTCCTCAGCGGATGCGGCAGCAAGGACACCTCCCAGAGTGCCAGCGCCCCGGAGGCCGCGCCCGCCGCGGTCCAGGAAGCCGCGCCCCTGGATCTGCCCGTGGACGTGGACGCGCAGACCGTGGCCCAGATCCGCGACCGGGACGACGTGGTGATCCTGGACGTGCGGGAGGATTGGGAGTTCACCGACGGCCACATCCCCGGCGCGCTCTGGATCCCCCTGGGTGAGATCCCCCAGCGGGTGAACGAGATCCCCAAGGACAAGACCGTGGTGGCCGTCTGCCGCAGCGGCAACCGCAGCAGC
Source organism: Caldilineaceae bacterium (assembly GCA_015494005.1). Taxonomy (GTDB): domain Bacteria; phylum Chloroflexota; class Anaerolineae; order Caldilineales; family Caldilineaceae; genus S144-5. The sequence continues at coordinate 215 of WGCB01000340.1, read as the reverse complement.
CGGGCCACCGCCTTCCTGCGCCAGAACGGTTTCGACAACGTCCACAACATGCTGGGCGGGATGATCGCCTGGGAGAAGTCCGGCTACGAGATCGCCAAGGGACAGTGACCCGGCTCAGGCGTCACGGTCGGGGAAGGGAGGCGGGGTGGCCAGGAGGCTGAGCAGCCACCCCGTCACCCCGGCCAGGAGGATCGTCCCCGCCCACAGGTGCACGG
>WGCB01000339.1 GCA_015494005.1 Caldilineaceae bacterium | reverse complement strand
GGCCAGGGCCACGGTCTGGGGATTGCTCACCGGCGCGTTGCCCTGGATGATCTTGGCCTCCACGTGGAGGTTGCCCTCTCCCTGGGGCGCGACGAAGGCGTAGACCGGCTCCTCCAGGGGGCGGGTCTCCTGGGCCAGGATGCTGCCGTCCGGGTTGTAGACGGTGTAGCTCACGGCCAGGTCCGGCTCGCTCTGGCTGAGGAGCGCGCCCTGTTGGAACTGGCGGGCCACCTCCCAGATGCGGGGATCCACGTCCCCGGATTCCAGGGTGCGGACGCTGGCCTTGGAGACGTTGTAGCCCTGGAGCATGGCCAGCTTGTGGGCGAAGCTGTTGGCGTTCTCGATGTAGACCGTGCGCTCGAAGCCCTGGTCGTCCACGTAGGTGTAGAAGTACATGCCGATGGACTCATCGAAGGTGACCCGGCTGAGCAGCCGGGGATTGTCCAGGGTCAGCTCCACCGGCTCCCCAGGCACGGCCACCCCTTCCTCGGCCTGGATCTGGCCCAGAAGAGGCTGCAGGGCTTCCTGGTAGCCCTTCTGCAGCAGATAGGCCCCGCTGCGCTCCACGGAGAAGCCGGGCAGCTCGAACTGGACCTTGCTCCGATCCACGTTGTCCGTGGTCCAGGTGAGCAGGGCCTCCATCTCGCCATTGGGCTGGTAGGCCCGGGGATCCACCGGCGCGGGGACGATGAGCAGGTCCACCACCTTGCCCAGGGCCCGCCAGTCGTAGCCGCCGGTGTTCCACTCCTCCGCGGAGATCTGCTGGGGCGGCTCCACCCGCACGGCCAGGGTCTTGTTCACCTCTGGGGCGTGCAACCGCTCGGCCAGGCGCTGGATGAAACGGACGAAATCGGCCCGGGCGACCGGCTCCGCGTCCACGCCCCGGTAGTCGATGATGATGCCGGGGTAGAGGTTGGCCGTCACCAGGTCCAGGATGGCGTTGAGCTGGTTGTCCTGGAGGCCTGGGTCGATGAGCATGTTGTTGATCAGGTCCGTGCGCACCACGTCCTTCTGCCAGTTGCGCAGGACCGGAACGATCTCGTAGTTGCCGGCGGGGATGGGCTGGAGCGCGCCGTCCAGGGCCCCGTCACCCCGCAGGTAGAGGCCGGCCACCGCCACCTGGGTCACCGCGCCGTCCACGTTGGGGGGCACCTGGGCCGCCAGGCCGATGTCCGCGGTCACCCGGGGCGGGGTGATGGTGGTCTGCATCACCATGAAATTGTCCGGCTTGTCGCTGAAGAGCCGGGATTCGATGCGGTCCTCCTGGGCCAGGACCACGTTGGGCAGGAACTCCCAGGTCTCCCCGGTCCAGGTGTAGAGGTCCAGGGTCTCGTAGGGCTGGCTGTCGTTGGGGATGGGCACGCTCAGGATGAGCTCCCGGGGCGTCTCTCCCTGGATGTCCAGCTGGTAGAAGGGGCTCTTGGGGATGAGGGTGGAGGGCAGGTTTTCCGCAGCGACTCGCAGCTCCGCGCCGGCGCTGCCGTTGAGGAAGTCCACCCGGGGGACGCTGCTCAGCCCCACCCGCACCGGCTTGTCCAGGGCCTGGACGGGGAAGATGACGGCGGTGCCGTCCGGGTCCGTCACCGTGGCTCCCTGGGCGTCCACCTGCACGTAGCGCAGGGTCTGGATCCGGTCCAGGAGGCTCACTGGGGGCAGCAGCAGGGCCGCCACAATCAGGATGGGAACCAGGACGAAGGTCACGATGGAGGCGGCAGAGCCTTCCAACAGGTTCCCCAGATTGCTCCAGAACGGGGGACGGGCGCCGTAGTTTGTATTTTGCATGGGTTCTTCACTCCTCCGAGTAGTCTGCTGATCCTGGCTACCTGGGCCTGGGTGACAGAGGCTTTCTCGCCCCGGCTTCACCCGAGCGGACCACGGTGAATTCGCAAGATCAGAATCGTAACGCCTATCATAGCATAGGCCGAAAGGGACACAAAAATCGTCTACGCAAAATTGCGGGGCCCAAGAACGGGCCTGCTCACCTCTTCCTGACGGCCAGTTGTGTTCTTCGAAGGCTTCCGTGCTATACTTTGCTATACTTGTCGTCACGGAACATACGTGCTGGGGCTGGAAGTCGGGATCCGGAAGTTGGGAGTGGACGGCAGAAAGCATTCTCGCACTTCTCTGGTTTTGAAATTTCGCGCTGCAGCCCAGCCCACCGATCAACGAATCCACGGATTCACCCGTTCCAGTCGCCCAATCGTCCAGTCACCCGACCCTCCACCTCCATGACCTACGAACTCACCCCGGACGGCAAACTGGTTTCCCGGCGGCGGCGCTGGGCCGAAGTGCTCCTGGTCATCGGCTTCTTCGTGAGCCTGGTGGTGGCCCTGGGCGCGCTGGCCGGCCTTTACCTCCTGCGGGGAAACGAGGAGGCCGCCCCGGCGGTGGATCCCATCCAGGCCCTGGATCCCAGCCAGATCCCGCCCCACCTGGCCCTGCTCCAGCTGACGGACGCCCCGGCGCCGGCCCTGGCCTGGCAGGCCATCCGCGCCAACGAGCTGGCCCTGGCCTACGCCACCATCCAGTTCGACGCCCGCATGGAGAACGGCCAGCGGGCCAGCCTGCTCCTCCTGCTGGGACAGGGCTACCGGGGCAGCCAAGCCTCGGAGCGGGCGAGCCTCAGCTACCGCCTGGTGCGCACGGTGGCCGTCCTGGCCGGGGATCTGCCACCCCTGGAGCGGGGTCGGTTCCTGGTGCAGAGCGGGGAGGGGCTGGCCCTGGTGGACGAGCCAGAGGAGGCCGTGGCCACGGCCCTCCAGGCCCAACTGGTGGCCAGCCGAGCGCCGGGGCTGCTGCCGGCCCAGCGGGACGAGATCCTGGCCCGGGTGGAGGCCATCCTGCGCCAGCACGGCACGCCGGAGCAGCTGCGGGCCGTCCGGGAGCTGCGGCGAGGCCCCCTGCTCCAGCCTGGTGGCGTGGCCCTGGCCAGCCAGTGGGCCCACCTCCAGGAGCCCGCCTCCCTGGACCCGATCCTGGACGAGGTGGTGGCCAACCGCAAGGCCGCGGTGGGGGCGCTGCTCCAGCGCATCCAGCTCACCGCCGGCCAGGACGTGGAGCCGGAGCGGGAGGCGGTGCGAGCCGCCCTCACGGTGGAGGATCGGGTGCGGCGGGACGTGATCGGGCAGGCCCTCTCCACTGGTCCGGCTCTGGCCCAGCAGCACTGGCTGCTCCAGGAGCTGCGGGCCTGGCAGGCGCTGAAGCTGCGGGTGGCCTTGGGCGGCTTCGGCCTGCGCCTGGTCCCAGAGTGGGAGCAGGACGTGGAAGGCATCCGCCAGGAGCTGCGCCGCACCACCGAGCAGTTGGCCGTGGTCCTGGAGGCCCAGGTCAACAGCCAGGACGATCCTGTGCTGCGGGGCATGCTGCGGATCGAGGTCCTGCGCTGGCTGGCCCTCCAGGGGGAGCTGGGCCTCTACCCGGCGGCGCCCTTCCCGGATCTGGCGGCTCGGCTGGCCGCGGCCCAAACGGAGCTGGCCAACCTGGGCGCGCCCCTGGCCCTGCCCCTCACCTACCGGCCCGAGGAGCAGCTGCCCCGCTTCCGCTACGCGCCCTGAGCGGGAGTTGGGCGTACGGGGGTGGACATTGGCGCTCGCGGGAGTTCAATCTTCACCCCCCAATTGTCGGCCACCCAATCTTCGATCTTGGATCTTCGGTCTTTTGCCTTTCTCTCCCCCAAGGAGCCCATCCCATGCCTGTCAAAACCCAATCCATCCCTGGTCCCGAGACGGTTGAACGCATCTCCCTGGCCAACGGCATCACCCTGCTGGTGCGGGAGAACCACTCCTCCCCGGTGGCGGTGCTGGAGGGCTACCTGCCTGTGGGCAGCCTCCACGAGCCGCCGGAGAAGGCCGGGCTGTCCGCCTTCACCGCCTCCCTCCTCACCCGGGGCACGGAGCACTACGACTTCGACACCTTCAACGAGCTGGTGGAGTCGGTGGGGGCCAGCCTCTCGGTGGGAGGCGACATCCACGTGACCCACTTCAACGGCACCAGCCTCTCCGAGGACTTCTCCCGGCTGGTGGCGGTGCTGGCGGACGTGCTGCGGCGTCCCACCTTCCCCCCGGAGCACGTGGAGCGGGTGCGGGGCCAGTGGCTGGTCCGCCTGCAGGAGCGGGACCAGAACACCCGCCGGGTGGCCCACCGCCGCTTCTACGAGCTCCTCTACGGGGATCACCCCTACGGCCGGCCGGTGAGCGGCTACACCGAGACCATCCAGGCCATCACCCGGGAGGATGTGCTGGGCTTCTTCCAGGGCTACACGCCCAGAGGGGCCATCATCGTGGTGGCCGGGGACGTGACCGGGCCCCAGGTGCGGGCGCTCCTGGAGGAGCAGCTGGGGGACTGGACTGGCCCGGAGGCGGACCAGAGCCTGCCGGATCCCCCGAACCAGAGCGAGGTGCAGACCGACTACGTCTCCCTGCCCGGCAAGATCCAGGCGGACATCGTGGTGGGCTCCCTGGCCATCGCCCGCACGGACCCGGACTACTTCCCGGTGCAGGTGGCCAACACCATCCTGGGGCGCTTCGGGCTCATGGGCCGGCTGGGCGAGGTGGTGCGAGAGAAGCAGGGGCTGGCCTACTACAGCTACAGCGTGGTGGACCCGGACGTGGGGCCCGGCCCCTGGTACGCGGCCGCGGGGGTGAACCCGGTCAACGCCCAGCGGGCCATCGAGAGCATCCTGGGCGAGTTCCAGCGCCTGCGGGACGAGCCGGTCTCCCCCGAGGAGCTGGCGGACACCCAGGCCTACATGACTGGCAGCCTGCCCCTGCGCCTGGAGACCAACGCCGGGGTGGCCAGCATCCTCCTGGACATGGAGTGGTTCGGTCTGGGATTGGACTACCTGCAGCGCTACGCGGAGCGGGTGGGCCAGGTGACCCAGGAGGACGTGCAGCGGGTGGCCCGGAAATACCTGCGCACCGACGCCTACACCCTGGTGGTGGCCGGCCCGGAAGTGGGCGAGTAGGGGCAAGGAGCAGGGGTGAACCATGTTCCAGAAATCCCCCAGCGACCAGCCCGTCATCCAGGTGGAGAAGCTGCGCAAGATCTACACCGTGAGCGAGCGGGAGGCCGGCGTCCTGGCGGCGCTCCGGGGGCTGGTCCACCGGCGCACCCGGCAGATCCGGGCGGTGGACGGCATCACCTTCCACGTGAACGCAGGCGAGATCGTGGGCTTCCTGGGGCCCAACGGCGCGGGCAAGACCACCACCCTGAAGATGCTGGCCGGCCTGCTCCACCCCACGGACGGGGATGCCCGGGTCCTGGGCTTCCGCCCCTGGGAGCGAGAGCGGGAGTACCTGCGCCGCATGACCCTGGTCATGGGGCAGCGCAACCAGCTCATCTGGGACATCCCGGTCATCGACTCCTTCGAGCTGAACCGGGCCGTCTACAACATCCCCTGGGACGAGTACCGGCGCACAGTGGAGGAGCTGGTGGCCCTGCTGGATCTGAGCCCCTTGCTCCACAAGCCGGTGCGCAACCTCTCCTTGGGCGAGCGCATGAAGTGTGAGATCGCCGCCTCCTTGCTTCACCGGCCCCGGGTCCTCTTCCTGGACGAGCCCACCATCGGCCTGGATGTGACCATGCAGCGGCGCATCCGGGGCTTCGTGGCCGAGTACAACCGGCGCACCGGGGCCACCATCCTCCTCACCAGCCACTACATGGCCGACGTGGAGGCTCTCTGCAAGCGGGTCATTGTCATCCACCACGGCATACTCCTCTTCGACGGGGCCCTGGAGGCCCTGGTGGATCGCTTCTCCCCCTTCAAGCTCATCACTGTGGAGCTGGCCAGCACCACACACCGGGATTTCTCCGTCTACGGCCAGGTGGTGCACCAGGACGAAGGCATCGTCACCCTGCGGGTCCCCAAGGCCGCCACGCCCCAGGTCACCGGCCGCCTGCTGGCCGACCTGGCCATCCTGGATCTGACCGTGCAGGACCCGCCCATCGAGGAGGTCATCGAGCACGTCTTCAGTCAGCCAGAGGAGACGAGTCTGGTGACGGGGTGAGGGGGAGTTTCGAGCTCGGACGTTGGGCTCTTTGAGGATCAAGACGAGAGACTAGCGCCTTGCCACGCCTGGAGTGATGGTAGTAACCGCTTCAGCGGCAGCACGGCTAAAGCCGTTACTACAAACCCTTCAAAACACGCTTGACGAGCGCCCGGGATTGGTTGATTCGTTCCTTTGTTGATTGGCTCCCGGGGTTTCGCCTTGCCATCCTGGTCACCCTGCCACCGTGCCGTGTTCGCCATCCTGCCATGACCACCACCCTGACCCAGGTCCGCAACCTGCTCGAGATCTACCGGGGCTTCTTCCGCACCTCCCTGGCCGTGCAGTTTCAGTACCGGGTGGCCATGCTCATCTGGCTCCTGGGCGGCATCATGGAGCCCCTGGTCTACCTGGTGGTCTGGACCACCGTGGCCCGGCAGCAGGGAGGCGCGGTGGGCGGCTTCACCGTGCCGGAGTTCGCAGCCTACTACATCGGGGCCATGCTGGTGAACCACGCGGTCTTCACCTGGATCATGTGGGAGTACGACTACCGCATCCGCAGCGGGGAGTTCTCCGCCATGCTGCTCCGGCCGGTGCATCCCATCCACAGCGACATCGCGGACAACCTGGCCTACAAGGTCCTCACCCTGGCGGTGATGCTGCCGGCTGCGCTGCTCCTGGCCTGGATCTTCCAGCCCCGCTGGGCGCCCCAGCCCTGGGCCCTGGCCCTCTTTCCCCTGGTCCTGATCCTGGCCTTTTTCACCCGCTTCTTCCTGGACTGGAGCCTGGCCATGGCCGCCTTCTGGACCACCCGGATCAACGCCATCAACCAGGCCTACTTCGTGGTGCTCATCTTCTTCGCCGGCCGGGTGGCCCCCCTGGGCCTCTTTCCAGAGGCGGTGCAGCGCCTGGCCCTGGTCCTGCCCTTCCGCTGGATGCTGGCCTTCCCGGTGGAGCTGATCCTGGGCCGGCTCACCTTCCAGGAAGCCCTGGCCGGCATGGGGGCCCAGCTCCTCTGGATCGGCATCGGCCTGGCCCTGGCCCGGACGGTCTACCGGGCTGGCATCCGTCGCTACGCGGCCTTTGGGGCGTGAGCGCAGGCAGAAGACCCAGGCCGCGGGACGGAAGCGGCCGGTTGGTGGCTCGCCGTTGACATCCTCGGGGGCGCCTGGAGGCGCGAAAGGGGAGAGCGCCGTGGGATGCCACGGAAATTCTCTTCCGTC
>WGCB01000338.1 GCA_015494005.1 Caldilineaceae bacterium | reverse complement strand
GGTGGAGATGGGCTGGTAGGTGGCGGCTGGGGGCGAAAAGAACTCCGTCTCCTGGGATGGGGGCTCCGGCGTCCTGGTGACCAGGAAGAGGATGAAGGCGATGGCTCCGGCGGAGGTGGCCAGCCAGAGGAGGAGCTTGGCCCACTGTGGTCGCGTCATGTCACTGCTGTCCGTTCGGTTCTCCCTGGAGGGCGCCGGCGACGGGGACACCGTTCAGCCGGGAGAGAAAATCCCAGAGGAACGCCACTACCGCCTCCTCGTCGTAGGTGGCCAGGTAGGCCTCCAGCTGCGCCAAGCCCTCGCGCATCAGATCCGGGTCCATCGCCCCATGGGTATGCACCCGGAAGATCCCCGGCTGGTCCGTGGGGCTGCTGCGCTCCCACACGCCCAGCAGGATCTCCGACAGTTTTTCCCCTGGCCCTTTGCCCACGCAAATGATGGGCACGTCCACCTGGGGCCGGAGCCCTCGCAGGCGGATCATGCGATTGGCCAGATCCACAATGCGCACTTCCTCCCCCATCTCCAGCATGAAGACATCTCCACCCTGGGTCAGAGTGGCCGCCACCAGGACCAGGCTGGCCGCCTCGTCCAGGCTCATGAAGAAGCGGCGCATGCGGGGATCCGTGATGGTCACCGGCCCGCCCTGCTCGATCTGGCGCTCGAAGGTGGGGATGACGCTGCCCCGGCTGCCCAGCACGTTGCCGAAGCGCACCACCGCGCTGCGGCAGCCTGCGGCCTGGGGCCGGGCGCCGTCTGCATCTGGCGCTCCATCCTGGGTGAAAGTCAGGACCAGGAGCTCGCACAGGCGCTTGGTGGCCCCCATGATGGAGGTGGGATCCACGGCCTTGTCGGTGGAGACGAGGACGAAGCGCTCCGTCCCGTAGCGCAGGCAGGCGCTGTGGAGGATGTGGGTGCCCAACACGTTGACCCGAATGGCCTGGAGCGGGTGCCGCTCCATCCAGGAGACATGCTTGTAGGCTGCGGCGTGGAAGACGATGTCCGGCTGCTCGGTCTGGAAGAGGCGCTCTATCTGGGGGCGCAGGGTCACATCCCCGATCACCGGGACCAACTGGCTGGCCTGGTTTTCCCGGAGGTGATTGCCCAGCTCCAGGACCAGCTCGTGCATGCCGCTCTCGTTGTTGTCCAGGAGGATCAGCCGGGCCGGCGCCGCGTCCAGGATCTGCCGGGCCAGCTCCGAGCCGATGGAGCCACAGGCGCCGGTGACCAGGACCGTCCGCCCCTGAAGCATGGCCTGGATGGGCTCCTTGGGGATGTGATGGGGCGTGCGGCCCACCAGGTCGGTGACTGCCACCTCCCGCAGCCAGGGGGCGTCCACCCGCACCTGGATGCTCGCCAGGGGGTCCGGCAGGATGCGAATGCGGGCCTGGGTCTCCATGCAGCGATCCACCAGCTGGCGGAAACGGCTCTTGGGGATGTTGTGGATGGCGATGACCACCAGCTCCACCTGGTGCTGCTCCACCAGCTCCTGCACCTGATCACAACGGCCCAACACCGGCAGCCCGTGGATGATCTTGCCCACCTTGTTGGGGTCATCGTCCAGGAAGCCCAGCAGGCGGTAACCGGCCCCGGCCCCGGTCATCTGCAGGTGATGGGCCAGGGATTGGCCCGATTCCCCTGCGCCCAGGATCAGGGTGGGCGTCCCATCCGAGATGAGCCTGGCCAGGGAGTTACGCAGGGCCCAGCGGGTACCGCTGAACATGCGCCGCCGATAGCGGGCCACCAGCTGGCCGCTGAGGGCAAAGAAACCGCCCATGAGCACCGTGCTCACCGGCACCGGGCGCGGTTGGAGGAGGAGCGCCCCGGCCAGCACCACGGTGGTGGCCAGGGTGGAGGCCCCCATCAGGGCCACCGCGTCGGAGACCGAGGCGTAGGACCAGTAGCGGCGGTAGATCCCGAAGGCCACATTGGCCACCAGGAAAGCCAGCACGATGGCGAAACTGAAGAGGGCGCCGGTGAGCAGATCCACGTTGGCCGTGATGGAACGCAGAAGCAGGGCCAGCAGGAACGCCCCCAGGATGATGGGGATGTCCACCAGGATCCAGGTCTCGTAGCCGTGGAAGAGGCGAGAGAGACCGGGGATGCGCTGCAGCAGGGTCTTGGAGAGGTGAAGACGCATGGGGGCCAACCGCTTTGGGCAACGACGGGACACGACTCACGGTGGATCGCAAACAGTTCAGAGCAGGTATTCCTCGTCCGTGCTGGGCAGGACAAAGAAGGTGTAGAGCAAGATCTGGAGATCCAGGGAAGGCGACCAGTTGTCCAGGTAGATGGAATCGATGCGGATCTTCTCGGGCATGATCCGCTCGATGTAAATGCGCTCCCATTGCTGGCCGATCAGCAGGGCCTCCTCGTTGCGGAAGCGGATGGAGGCCAGGCTGGTGATGCCGGGCGCCACGGAGAGGACCACCTCCTGTTGAGGCGTATAGTGGGCCACATAGCGGGGATCCTCTGGGCGGGGCCCCACCAGGCTCATCTCGCCTTTGACCACGTTGATGAGCTGGGGCAGTTCGTCCAGCTTGGTCTGGCGCAGGAAGTGGCCCATGCGGGTGATGCGGCTGTCCCCGGCTCGGGTCACGCCCGGGCCTTCCCGGTCCGCGTTGCGGCGCATGGTGCGGAACTTGTAGAGACGGAAGCGTTTGCCGTGCCGGCCAACCCGCTCGGCCACGTAGAAGACCGGGCCCGGGGAATCCAGCTTGATCAGGATGGGGATGATCAGGAACAGAGGCGCCAGGGCCAGCAGGCCCGCACAGGCCATGGACAGATCCATCAGCCGTTTGATAGCCCGGTTCCAGGGTCGGTCCAAGGGCCGAAGTTGCTCGATGGCAGTGGGCGGTGGCAGGGACATGGGGCCAGTCGGTTTCATCGGGGGACTCCTTGGGCTGCAATGGAAGGGAAGGATCGACCTCGCAAAGGACACTCAGGCACGGTGGGCCAGCACGGTCTCCAGCACAGCCTCCACCACCCGGGCCACATCCGAGTCGCACATGCGGCTGTAGATGGGCAGGGAGACCACCTGCTGGTAGGCGTGGTAGGCCACGGGGAAATCCTGGGGCCGGTAGCCGAAGGTTTTCCGGTAGTAGGGATGGAGGTGGAGGGGGATGAAGTGCACACTGGTGCCCACCCCTCGCTGCTTCAGCTCGGCCATGAACTGGGCACGGGTCACCGTCAGCGGATGCAGTGGACGGTCTTGGGGCCAGCGGGTCTCCCGGTGCCCCGGGGATCCGGCCGATCCGCCCGTGCCGGACACATCCAGGGCCAAGCTGTCCGGCGCGAACCGCAGCCGGATGATGTAGAGATGCCAGGAATGTTGCCGGTCGGGTCCGGTGGTGGGGGTGCGGACAAGGTCCGCGTATTCCTGGAAGGCGGCCGAGTACATCTGGGCGATGCGCTGGCGGCGCTGCCACATGCGTTCCAGCTTGCTCAGCTGGGCACACCCCATGGCCGCGGCCATGTCGGTCATGTTGTACTTGAAGCCCGGGGCCACGATCTCGTAGTACCAGGAACCCTGCCGCTGGTAGCGCTGCCAGGCGTCTCGGCTCAGGCCATGGAGGCTCATGAGCCGGCAGCGTTCGGCCAGTTCCGCATCCGGGGTGACCAGCATCCCCCCCTCAGCGGTGGTCAGGGTCTTGGTGGCGTAGAAGGAAAAACAGACGGCGTGGGGCAGGCCGTTCCAGGTCGGGGGCGTCGCGCCGATCAGGCGTCCTCTGAAGCGGCTGGGCAGGGCATGGGCCGCGTCCTCGATGATGGCCATGCCCCGCTCCCGGGCCAGAGCGGCCAGCACATCCATCTCTGCCGCGTGGCCAGCCATGTGCACCGGGATGATCGCCCGCAGCCGAGGCTGGCGAGGGAGGGGGAAACGCCCGTCCCCGATGCGGAGCTGACCTCGCAGGGCCGCATCCAGCAGCCGATCCAGGTGCTCCGGAGAGATGTTCAGCCAGCCGTCCTCGCTGTCCACCAGCACCGGGACAGCCTGGAAGTAGCGCACCACCTCCGCGGTGGCGGCAAAAGTGTAGGTGGGCACGAAGACCAGATCCCCGGGACGGGTGCCCACCGCTTCCAGGGCCAGGTGCATAGCCGCCGTGGCCGAGTTGACCGCCACCGCATGCCGGGCCCCCAGGAAGTCCGCGAACTGGGCTTCGAAGTGCTTCACCCTGGGTCCCGTGGTGATCCACCCCGAACGCAGGCAGTCGGTGACCTCAGCGATCTCTCGCTCGTCGATGTCTGGTAAGGCGAAGGGAATAAAGTGGTCCAATGAATGATCTCGCAAGGTGGCAACGAGGAGCGGAGATCCCCCTAGGGAAGCAGCCAGGCAGGTTGACTGCTTCCAGGGAACTGGGATATCCGTCCTGGGCGGCATCGACAAAGATCAGCAGAAAGAACAGCGGCAAGCAATCCGCGCAGACGGCGGAAGAGGAGAGAAGTCACCTGCAGCGAGGTGGGTCGTGGCACCGGAATCAGCCCAGCGGACAGGCCATTCCACTTCCATGCCGACGATAGTACCGCGATACCATTTAAAGCTAAGTTTAGTTACTTGTCTTGCCAAAGTCAACGGACATAAGTCCCGAATAAGGTCCCGATTTACGTCAATTGGGCCACACGCCTTACGGGCAATTTCCAAATCGCCCAGGTACCCTCCAACACCTCCTTCAAGGAGCCATGACCATGTAGCTATGCAGATTTCTGGGGCCCCTTCCGATAGATGGAATAGAAACCTTCGTGGACATCTATGTGGACATCTATCACCAGGCGCACTGCCAGGATCTCCTGGACTTGGACAGGCCTGGGAAAGGGAATGCCCTGTGAAATTTGCCCTCCTGCTGCGCTTTGTCGCGGTCCTCTTCTTCGTGTGGCCCACCTATCTTGCCTCCCCCCTGGGGGCCCTGGATGGCCAGGAACAGTCGGTCCACCAGGAGGACGGCCCCACCAACGGCACCATCCCGGGGACAATTCCCAGCAACCCCTCGGCCGGCCGTACGATCTACATTCCGTTGGTCCTGGGCTGGAACGAGACCACCGCTTCCGGGGCTCGCATCTTCCATGTGGACGGCACAAATGGGGACGATGGCAACGTGGGCAGCCGGAACCGGCCCTGGCGCACCCTGGAGCACGCGCTGGAGAACATCCGCGGAGGCGATGTGGTGGAGATCGCCGGGGGCATCTATCGTATGCCCCTGATCCGCTTCGGCCCTGCCGGCGAGGGCCCCGACCGCATGACCGTCTTCCAGGCCGCCCCGGGGGAGCGGGTCATCTTCACTGCCCCGGACGACACCCCGCCCCAGGTCCACGTGGCCGACTATGTGAAGCTGGAGGGCCTCTGGTTGGGGGGACGGTGGAAAGACGAGAACTCGGGAGGATTCTTCGTTGGTGGTAGTCCTCAAGGGTATGGCAAGCAACTGGTCAACAACACCCTCTTTGGTTATTCCGAGCTTTCGCAAGGCTCTGTAGAGTACATGCTGTACCAGGGAAATCGCTTCGTTCTCACGGGTAAGGGTCGGTTTTCTCACTCGATTTATCTTTCGGGAGGATATACAGTAGGCTCAATGGCTCAGCATGTCATTGTAGATAACAACATCTTTGTGGGCGGTGAAGGATATGCTATCCATGGCTGGCACAACGCCCACAACATCATTGCTACCCGTAATTTCGTATCCGGCCACTACTGGGGCCTTGTCATGGATGGATCCGATCATATCGTAGCCAATAACATGTTCTGGCGGCAGACAGGCCAGCCAGGACGGGAAGGCCCCTTCAATGCTTGGCTACCCGGCAGCAACATACTCACCCTCAACAACATCTTTACCCATGCACCGGGGATCATCGCTACCGGCGCTAATGTGACCATCCGAGACAACGCCTTCCTGAACTCCACCCCGGTGGGCCAGGGGGCCGTAGTGCTCCAGCCCGGCCAGGAGACCCAGGCCCTGGGCATCTCCACGGCAGCGATCGACGGAGCCATCGCCACGCTGGAACAGGCTTTCTCCCAGCCGGTCGAGGCAATCTACCAGGACCCGAGCATCGAACCGGCCTTCGCCCTCCTGAGGTTGACCATACCGGAGGATAGCCCTCTCTTCCGCCGGGGCGAGCCATGGTTTGCCCCGGGCAAGGTCACGAACATTGGCCCCGACACCCCGGCTCCCAAGGATGTGGAAGCCTTTTGGACCGCCTTCCGAGCCCAGGGTCTACGGGAATTCGACCGCTTCGGCCAGGTGGTGGACACCACCCCGGAAGAGGAGTGATGACAGTAGCCGAATGCGTAGG
>WGCB01000337.1 GCA_015494005.1 Caldilineaceae bacterium | reverse complement strand
TGATGGAGGCGTCCACCTGGGAGAAGGACTTGAAGAGCCGGTCCATGCGCTCCGCGGGGATGCCAATGCCCGTGTCCTGGACGGCGAAGTGGAGCCGGTAGTGGTCTCCTTCCCGCTGGCTCTCCACCGAGAGGACCACCTCGCCCTTCTCGGTGAACTTGAGGGCGTTGCCCACCAGGTTCACCAGCACCTGGCGCAAGCGGGTGACCGAGCCGACGATGCGCCGGGGGGTGTTCTCGTCGGTGATGTAGGCCAGCTCGATCCCCTTCTCTGCGGCCTGGAAGGCGAACATGTCCATGGTGTCGTCGATGCACTCGAAGAGATCGAAGGGCTGCATCTCCAGCTCCAGCTTGCCCGACTCGATCTTGGAGAAGTCCAGGATGTCGTTGAGGAGGGAGAGCAGGGCCTCGCCGCTGCTGCGGATGGTCTCCACGAAGTCCCGCTGTTCCGGGTCCAGGTCGGTGTCCAGGAGGAGGCTGGTCATGCCGATGACCGCGTTCAGGGGGGTGCGGATCTCGTGGCTCATGTTGGCCAGGAACTCGGACTTGGCTCGGGCGGCCTCCTCGGCCTTCTCCTTGGCCTCCTGGAGTTTCTGCTCTGCCTCGCGCAGGGCGGTGATGTCCCGGCTCATGCCCACCAGGCCCACCACCTGGCCCGATTTGTCCCGGAGGGGCACCTTGGTGGTGAGGAGCCACTGGGGATTGCCCTGGGCGTCGGTGGATTCCTCGATGCGGTTCAGGAGCGGCTGGCCGCTGCGGATGACCTCCTGTTCGTCCGCGAAATAGCGCTCGGCCAGCTCCTTGGGGAAGAAGTCGAAGTCGGTCTTGCCCACCACCTCCTCCAAGGAGCTGGCGCCCAGAGTGGCCAGGTGGGCCTTGTTGGTGGTGATGAAGCGGCTCTGGGCATCCTTCACGAAGACGTAGTCGGGCAGGTTGTCGATGAGGGTGCGGAGCAGGGTGCGTTCCGCCTCTGCCTCCTCTCGGGCGGCCTGGAGATGCTCCTCCAGCAGCTTTCGCTGGGTGAAGTCCCGCACCACGCTCAGCACCTCGTCCTGGGAGAGGGGCACGACCCGGGCTTCCCGGAAGAGGCGGCGGCCGTCCCGGGTCATCTCGTACTGGAAGGTTTGGAGCTGGCCGGTTTCCAGGGCTTTGTGGACGGTGGCCAGGGCCAGGTCGGCGATCTCCTTGGGCATGGTCTCGTAGATGGAGCGCCCCACCACCTTCTCCTTGGGCGGGAAATGGGCCTGGGGGTCGCCCGGGTGGTAGCTCAGATGGATCCCTTCCCGGCTCAGGCGCACCAGGGGATCCGGCAGGGCCTCCAGGATGGCCTGGTAGTCGGTCTGGGTGCGCTCCAGGGCCAGGGTCGTCTCCCGGTGTTCGATGGCCGCGGCCAGCACGCTGGCGGTGATGCGCAGGGCGTCCACCTCAGCGTCAAACCAGCGGCGGGGCGTCCTGCAGTCGTCGAAGCCGATGAAGCCCCACCAGACGCCCTTCACGTGGATGGGCACCACCAGGATGGAGCGAATGTCCTGGGCTTCCAGGAAACCCTGTTCGCTGAGCGGAAACTCCTCCACCCTGCCTTGGATCACCTCGCCGCTTTCCAGGACCTGGACCCAGCGAGCGAAACCAGCCTCGATGTACGGGATATTCTGAAGCTCGGGGTTGTCCTGCTGGGGCTCGATGCCTGGGGCTACCCACTCGTACCGCTGGCTGGTGAGGAGGGTGCCGTCCTCGGCCCGGTGGTTCTGGAAGATGTAGACTCGGCTGACCGCGATGGTCTCTCCCAGGAGACCCAGGACATCCTGGATGCAGGCCTCCCAGGACTCGCTCCCCAGGAACTCCCGGGCCGCGGTGTTGGTGGCCTCCAGGATGGCATCCCGCTCCTGCAGGGCTTGGGTTATCTGTTCATTCTCTCGGAGCTTCTGCTTCACCTGCTCTCGCATGTCCCGCATGAAACCCAGGGTCGCGCCCAGGAGCATCAGCATCAGGTGGCCGGAGAGGCTGGCCAGGGAGGTGAGTCGTGGCCACTGTCCAGGATCGACTATCCGGATCAAGGCCAGGTCCAGGATCAGGATGGTGAACCCGGCCAGGAGGCTGGGCCGAAGGCCGTAGAGCAGGGCGACAACAGCCACGGGAATGGGGCTGAAGGAAGCGGCTACGCTGGTTCCCAGCCGGGGATAGCCCAGCACGAAGCCCAGGCCATAGATCAGGAACACACTGACAGCGACCAGGAATCGCTTGGAGAGGCGGTTTCCTGGCAGGAGGGTGTGGAG
>WGCB01000336.1 GCA_015494005.1 Caldilineaceae bacterium | reverse complement strand
CCTGTGGCCTGGACCTACCCGGATCTCCAGCGCGCGCTGGCGGAGCTGTGGACGCCTCCGCCGGCCACCGGCGACTGAAGCCCGCCAGCCCCCCACTCAGCCCGGGTCGCGGACCCGGGCTGTTTCTGTTTCACGCGGTGCTGCGCTACCGATTAACCCTCGTTAACCCTCGCCACCTAGAGCCTTTACGCCGTCGCTTCACCCCCTCCACTTCCGGCCCGGGCAAATTTCCCCTCCACAGGTCTTGATTCTCCGTTTTCCTTATGTTACCGTACTTTTCGTCTGCCCCCTCCCCCGGTGCAGGCGCCCAACAAACCAACAAACCTTATGTCAACTTTTGCATCGGAGGGCATTTCAACATGTCATTTCGTGATCGGCTGTCCCGTGATCGGCTGTCCATCGCAAGCGTCGTTGCTCTGCTCCTGCTCGGAGCCGTCCTGCTGGCTGGGTGCCAGGTCCCCGCGCCCCAGACGACGAAAGAGAGCCAAGCGTCCCAGGAAGCGAGCAAACTGGTCATCTATTCCGGCCGCAACGAGAACCTGGTGGGTCCCCTGATCCAGCAGTTCCGGGAGGCGAGCGGCATCCAGGTGGAGGTGCGCTACGGCGGCACCGCGGAGCTAGCGGCCACCATCCTGGAGGAGGGGAAGAACTCCCCGGCGGACGTCTTCTACGGCCAGGATGCCGGCGCACTGGGCGCGCTGAACAAGGCGGGCCGCTTCGCCCCCCTGCCCCAGGCCATCCTGGAGCGGGTGCCCGAGCGCTTCCGCAGCCGGGACGGCAACTGGGTGGGCACCAGCGGCCGGGCCCGGGTCTTCGTCTACAACACGGAGGAGCTGACCGAGGACGACCTGCCCGATGACCACTGGGGCCTGACGGATCCCCGCTGGAAGGGGCAGGTGGGCTGGGCCCCCACCAACGGCAGCTTCCAGGCCTTCGTCACCGCCATGCGGGTGCTGGAGGGCGAGGAAAAGGCCCGGGAATGGCTGGAGGCCATGATCGCCAACGATGTCCAGGTCTACCCCAAGAACACCCCCATCGTGGACGCCACGGCCCGGGGCGAGATCCTGGTGGGGCTGGTGAACCACTACTACCTCTACCGCTTCATCGCCGAGGAGGGCGAGTCCTTCCCGGCCCGAAACTACCACCCCCGGGGCGGAGGCCCAGCCGCCATGATCAACGTGGCCGGGGCCGGCATCCTGGACACGGCTCAGCACCCGGAGGCGGCGGAGAAGTTCGTGGCCTTCCTTCTCTCCGAGACGGCTCAGCGCTACGTGGCAGAGACCACCTTCGAGTATCCCCTGGTGGAGGGCGTGCCTGCCCACCCCATGCTGACGCCCCTGGACCAGATCCCCGTGCCGGACCTGGACCTGAACGACCTGGACGATCTCCAGGGCACTCTGGAGCTCCTGCGCGAGGTGGGCGCCCTGGACTGAGCCCGGCACTGGAGCCCGGCAATCGAGCTGAATCTGCACAGCCCAACCTGCCCGGCTCCAGCCGTGGCAGGTTGGCTGTTTGACCGAAAACCTTTCACCCGGAGAACAGAGGCATGACCATCGCCAAGGACACAATCCAGAAGAACGAAACTCAGGACACGATCCAGCCGGAAGGACCTCAACCCCATCGAATTCCAGCGGAACGCCCTCGGCGGCCAGGCGGGCAACCGGGCAAGCCCAACTGGCGCACCGTGGCCCTGCCCTCCGAGCATGGGGGCTGGGGCATCGTCTTGGAGCCCATTGCCCTGGGCCTGCTGGTCGCCCCCTCAGTGACCGGGGCCTTCCTGGCCCTGGCCGTGTTCGGCTCCTTCCTGGCCCGGACGCCCCTGAAGGTCGTCTGGAAGGACCTGCGACGGGACGAGCGGTACCCCCGCACGGCCCCGGCGCTGCGGGCCCTGGCCCTCTACGGGGCGCTGGTGCTCCTGGGCTTTGCCGGCGCCATCGCCACCGGCGGCGTCACGCCGGTGCTGCCCGTGCTGGCCGCCAGTCCGTTGATCGGGGTGCAGCTCTACTTCGACCTCTTCGTCACCGGCCGCAAGCTCCTGCCCGAGCTGGTCGGCCCTGTGGCCCTGGCCTCCGTGGCTGGGGGCATGGCTCTGGCTGCGGGATGGCCCTGGCCAGCGGCCCTGGCGTTGTGGGCGGTCCCAGCCCTGCGCACCATGCCCACGGTTTTCTACGTCCGGGCCCGGATCCGCATGGCCCGGAACATCCCGGTCTCCCTGGCGCCGCCCATCGCTGTCCACGCCCTGGCGGCGGCGACGGGACTGGCCCTCTGGCTGGCCGGCCTGATCCCGGGACTGGCAGCCTTGGGCCTCGTCCTGCTCCTGGGCCGCACCATCCACGGCCTTTCCTCACTCCGCAAGCCCATGACCACCAAGGCCCTGGGCTGGTCCGAGGTGCGGCTGGGCGTGGCCTACACCCTCCTCTCCGCGGCGGGGTACTGGCTGGGCCTCTGAATTTTTGTACAGCCCAGGCGAAATCAGGGATAATGCTGGGGCGGCGACACGAGACGAAACCCGGCCCGCCCGGTCCACGCGATCCGGCGGCGCCCTCGTAGGACAGAACCCTCGTAGGACAGAAAACGAGAAGAGCGGAAAAACGAGCCCACCATGGACCAGCACCAGACGGAACAACCAGCAGGAGAGCAGGCGAAGCCCGAGACTTACAGCACCCTGGCCCGCACCTCCGGGGCCATCCTGGCCGTCTCCTACCCGATCTTGGCCCTCTCCACCGGAGTGCGTTCCCTCTACCAGCTCCTCCTCAAGGAAGGGGTCACCAACTACCTGCCCCCGGCCATGAGCGGCGTGGCCGCGCTCTTCTACCTGACCGCCACCATCGGCTTCACCCGGCGGGCCCGGTGGGCCTGGTGGCTCTCGGTGGGCGTCCTGGGCCTGGAGACCCTCCTCACCCTGATCGTCGGGACCCTGAGCTACACACATCCGGACCTCATCGGCCACACGGTCTGGCGCCACTTCGGCGAGGACTACGGCTACTTTCCCCTCTTCCAGCCCCTGCTGGGCCTGATCTGGCTCTTCTGGCCCGAGACCATGCGGGCCTACGGCATCCGATGGCGAAGGCGTCTCCTGGGATGAGCGCATCCCGCGTGGCCCGATCCCTGTCCCCTTTTCCTCGCCGGCCCCTGCCACCGAGCGAGGAGGAGACATCGGCCCAGGGGCTGCCCTCCCAGCGGGCCCGGGCTCCCCTCTCCCTGGCCCTCACGGCCAGCCTCATCGCGCTGCTCCTGCTCCTGCCCCTGCTCTACCTGCTGGTGCGCACCCTGGGCATCGGCCAAGAGGCGGTGGATCTGCTCCTGCGTCCTCGCACCCTGCGCATCCTCTGGAATAGCCTGGCCCTGACCGTGGCGGTGACCGCGGTCACCCTGCTCCTAGCCATGCCCCTGGCCTGGCTCACCGTGCGCACGGACCTGCCTGGGCGGCGGCTCTGGAGCCTGCTGGCCACCTTGCCCCTGGTCATCCCCAGCTACGTGGGCGGCTTCGCGCTGGTGGCCACCGCGGGGCCCAAGGGCATGCTCCAGGAGCTGCTGGCCCCCCTGGGCGTGGAGCGGCTGCCCTCCATCTACGGCTTCCCTGGCGCGCTCTGGATCCTGAGCCTGCTCACCTACCCCTACCTCTTCCTGAGCATCCGCAGCGGGCTGCACAGCATGGATCCAGCCCTGGAGGAGGCGGCCCGCAGCCTGGGACACAGCCCCTGGCAGGCCTTCTGGCGGGTGACCCTGCCCAACCTGCGCCCCTCCATGACTGCGGGGGCCCTGCTGGTGGCCCTCTACACCCTGAGCGACTTCGGCGCGGTCTCCCTGCTCCGCTTCAACAGCTTCACCCGGGCCATCTATGTCCAATACCTGAGCAGCTTCGACCGCAGCCTGGCCGCGGTCCTCTCCTTGACCCTGGTGGCCCTGACCATGCTCCTGCTGGTGGCGGAGCGGCGCATCCGAGGGCGCACCCGCTACTACCGCTCCAGCGCGGGGGCCGTCCGCCATCGCCGGCCCATCGCCCTGGGACGCTGGCGCTGGCCGGCCTTGCTCTTCACCCTGGGGCTGATCAGCGCGGCGCTGCTGGCGCCAGCCGGGGTCATCGTCTACTGGCTGGTGCGGGGTCTCCTGGCCGGGGAGCAGCTCCTGCCTGTCTGGGAGGCGGCTCGGAACAGCGTCACCGCCGCGGGCCTGGCCGCGGTGACGGTCACCGCCCTGGCCCTGCCTGTGGCCTATTTCAACGTACGCTTCCCCGGGCGGCTGAGCAACCTGGTGGGCCAGTCCGTCTACATCGGCTACGGCCTGCCGGGCATCGTGGTGGCCCTGAGCCTGGTCTTCTTCGGGGCCAACTTCGTGCCCTTCCTCTACCAGACCCTGGCCATGCTCCTCTTCGCCTACGCGGTGCGCTTTCTGCCCCAGGCCATGGGCACCATCCGGGCCACTCTGCTCCACCTGAACCCTCGCCTGGAGGAGGCGGGCCAGAGCCTGGGCCTGGGACCCCGGGCCGTCTTCCTGCGTATCACCCTGCCCCTGCTGCGTCCGGGCATCCTGTCCGGCCTGGCCCTGGTCTTCCTCACCACCATCAAGGAGCTGCCAGCCACCCTGCTCCTGAGCCCCACTGGCTTCACCACCCTGGCCACCCAGATCTGGTCCGCCACGGACGAGGCCTTCTTCGCCCGGGCCGCGGCCCCGGCCCTGCTCCTGCTCCTGGTCTCCGCGCTGAGCATCCTCCTGATCATGAGCCAGGAGCCCGGAGATTGACGGCCCAGGCGAAAGTATGGACAATAGAGGAATGGTAGACGAACGAAAACCGGCGGTCCAACGGAAACCGGCGGTCCAAGAAGAGATGACCGACAGACGGGAGCTAGAAGCTGGGGGTTGGGAGTTGGCCGTACAGCCCCCTGGCGAGGGGAAGGACGGCGCGCCGTCCGGGATCCAACGGCCCGATCGGGCGCCCACGCCACTGGCCAACCACCCAGCCACCCAGCCTTCCAACCACCAACCGCAAACGACCAAGGCGTCCGCGGTGCCCCTGGGTCTGCGCCTGCAGGGGGTGGTGAAGCGCTTCGGCGAGGTGGGCGCGGCTAACCACGTGGACCTGGAAGTGCCCTCGGGGCAGCTCCTGGCCCTGCTGGGGCCCAGCGGCTGCGGCAAGACCACCACCCTGCGCCTCATCGCCGGCTTCGAGCATGTGGACGCGGGCACCATCGAGATCGGCGGGGAGCGGGTGGCCGGGCCGGGCCTGCACGTCCCCCCGGAGAAGCGCCGGGTGGGCATGGTCTTCCAGGAGTACGCCATCTTCCCCCACCTGAACGTGCTGGAGAACATCCGCTTCGGCCTGCACCGCTACCCGGCAGAGGCGCGGGAGGAGCGGGTGAAGACCGTGCTGGAGCTGGTGGGGCTCCTGGGGCTGGAGAAGCGCATGCCCCACGAGCTGAGCGGTGGCCAGCAGCAGCGGGTGGCCCTGGCTCGGGCCCTAGCCCCCGAACCGGCGGTGATCCTCCTGGACGAGCCCTTCAGCAACCTGGACGCCGGCCTGCGGGTGCGGGTGCGGGCGGAGGTGCGGGCCATCCTCAAGCAGGCCAACGCCACGGCCATCTTCGTGACCCACGACCAGGAGGAGGCCCTGAGCCTGGTGGACCAGGTGGCCGTCATGCTCCACGGCCAGGTCCAGCAGGTGGCCAGCCCCCAGAAGCTCTACCGGCAGCCGGCCAACCGGGCCGTGGCCGAGTTCGTGGGCGACGCCAACTTCCTGGAGGGGGTCGCCTCGGGCCGCCAGGTGGAGTGCGCCCTGGGTGTCCTGGAGACCCAGGTGGCCATCCACGGGCCGGTGGACGTGCTCATCCGCCCGGAGAACATCGAGCTCATCCCCGCCTCCGCCCAGACCGCGGACGCCCGGGTGCGCAGCCAGCTCTTCTTCGGCCACGACCAGCTGGTCACCGTGCAGACCAACGCTGGCCTGCTCCTGGACGTGCGCCTGGGCCCGGCCTACCACTTCGCCTTTGGCCAGCCGGTGAAGCTGCGGGTGGTGGGGCCGGTCATGGCCTACCCTCGCTCGCCCGACCGATCCGACTGACCCAAGATTTGCCCGGGATTTGCCCCGTCCAGTGTAACGGCCCCCACCGGTCCGTCCCGCCACCTTTGGTACCATGGGCGAGGGGTGCAATCCCCTGCCCCCAGCCAAGAACAGTCCCAAACCGCGCACCCCACCCCGGAAGGATCGACCCAATGGCAGACGAGGTAGTCACGACAGCAACGACGACGGATGCGGTGGAGAACCCCCTGCGGGAGGGCCTGGACGTGGTGCGCACCGGTGACCCCGCGGTGATGGTCATCTTCGGCGCCTCCGGGGACCTGGCCCGGCGCAAGCTGATCCCGGCCCTCTACAACCTGGCCTACCAGCGGCTGCTGCCCCCGGGCTTCACCGTGCTGGGCTACGCCCGCTCCCCCTACACGGACGAGGAGTTCCGGGAGCGGGCCCGCCAGGGCATCCTGGAGCACAGCTCGGTGAACTTCCAGGAGGAGATCTGGGAAAGCTTTGCCCAGGGGCTCTTCTACATGGCCGGCCCCTACAACTCCCGGGAGGACTTCCAGCGCCTGGCCCAGCGCATCGACGAGCTGGACGAGGCCCGGAACGCTCACCACAACCGCCTCTTCTACCTGGCCACGCCCCCCACCGTCTACCAGGTCATCACCGCCAACCTGGGCGCGGTGGATCTGGCCCGGCCCAAGGAGGGCGGCTGGACCCGGCTGGTGGTGGAGAAGCCCTTCGGCCGGGACCTGGCCAGCGCCCGGGCCCTGAACGACCACCTGCTCCAGATCTTCCTGGAAGACCAGATCTACCGCATCGACCACTACCTGGGCAAGGAGACGGTCCAGAACATCCTGGTCTTCCGCTTCGCCAACGGCATCTTCGAGCCCATCTGGAACCGGAACTACGTGGACCACGTGCAGATCACCGTGGCCGAGAGCATCGGCGTGGGGGACCGGGGCGGCTACTACGACAAGTCCGGCGCCCTGCGGGACATGGTCCAGAACCACCTGCTACAGCTGGTCTCCCTGACGGCCATGGAGCCTCCGGTGGCTTTCGACGCCAAGGCCGTGCGGGACCAGAAGGTGAACCTCCTGCGCAGCATCCGCTCCTTGGAGCCGGAGGAGGTGCCGGACTACACCGTGCGGGCCCAGTACACCAGCGGCATCGTCAACGGCAAGCGCATCCCCAGCTACCTGGAGGAGCCGGGCGTGGCCCCCAACTCCACTACCGAGACCTACGTGGCCTGGAAGCTGGAGATCGACAACTGGCGCTGGAGCGGCGTCCCCTTCTACCTGCGCACCGGCAAGGCCCTGCCCAAGAAGATCACCGAGGTGGCCATCTACTTCCGCAAGGCCCCTCACCTCCTCTTCAAGAGCCAACACCACCAGGAGGAGCTGATCCAGAACGTGCTGGCCATGCGCATCCAGCCCAACGAGGGCATCAGCCTGAAGATCAGCGTGAAGCAGCCCGGCCCCGCGGTCCACATCCAGCCGGTGAAGATGGAGTTCCACTACGGCAGCAGCTTCGGGCGGGTGCCGCCGGACGCCTACGAGCGTCTCCTCCTGGACGTGATCCTGGGGGACGGCACCCTCTTCACCCGGCGGGACGAGGTGGAGGTGGCCTGGGAGCGGGTCACCCGCATCCTAGAAGGCTGGCGGCTGGAGGAGGAGAAGGCCAAGGCAGAGGGGCGGGAGTTCCACCTGCCCACCTACGAGGCTGGCACCTGGGGCCCCAAGGAAGCGGATGAGCTCCTGGCCCGGGACGGCCGGCGCTGGCGGCGGCTCTAGGCATGACGGACGAAACGAGCATGGCGAACCCACAGGCAAACCCAGAGCAGGCGGAAAACCTGATCATCGAGGAGTCCTTTGCCGAGCTGGTGGAGCAGGTCCTCTCGGGCCAGCCCCAGCCCGTGGACATGGAGCAGATCGAGCACGCCCTGGACGAGCTCTGGCGTCGCGTGGCCGCGGCCCAGGCCAGCCCCGAGCAGCCCACGCCCCAGCTCACCATCACCCGGGCCCACGCGGTGAACATGGTGGTCTTCGTCAAGGACCGGGCCCAGATAGAGCGGGTGGACCAGGCCCTGAAGGATCTGGCCCTGAACAAACCGGCCCGGGCCATCGTGCTGGTGGAACAGGAGGAGCCGGGCCCGGACGCGGGCGGCAACGGTCCGACAGCCCCATCCGAGCTCCAGGCCTGGATCGCCACCCTCTGCCACCGGCCAGACCCTGCCTGGCCCTACGTCTGCAGCGAGCGCGTCACCATCGCCGCGCCCCGGGCTCTCATCACGGAGCTGCACAGCGCGGTGGTCTCCCTCTTCGTCTCCGACGTGCCCAGCGTCCTCTGGTGGTGCGCCCCCCTGCCCGAGGAGGCGGAGGAGCGCCATCTCTTCAGCCGCCTGGCCGGCAACGTGGATCTCCTGGTCTTCTCCGCCGGCGCATTCCGCGCTCCCCTGAAAGACCTGCAGCGGCTCCCGGCCCTGGCCCAGGAGGAGATCCCCGGCCTGCCGGCCATCAGCGAGCTGACCTGGCTGGGCATCCACCCCTGGCGGGAGATGGTGGCCCGCCCCTTCGACGACCCGGAGCACCGGGCCCTGCTCCCCTACGTGGAGAGCGTCACTGTGCGCTACGTGGCTGGGGGCGACGTGCGGCGCCGCCAGTTTCAGCCCGTGGCCCCGGCCCTGCTGGTGGCCTGGCTGGCCGAGCGCCTCGCCTGGAGGACGGTCATGCCCCTGCGCTTCTCGCCCCAAGGCATCGGCGCCTGTGAGTTCGCGGCCGAGTTCCAGCCCTACGTGAGCGTGGAGCTCATCCCCGCGGCCCTGCCCGGCGCCGCCCCTGGGACCATTATCGGGGTGGAGATGAACGCCCACCGGGTGAGCCCTGGCCGGGACGCAGGCGGTCGTTTCCGCATGGAGCGGCTGGGGGATGGCAGCTGGGTCCGCACCCTGGTCCGCATCCAGGGGCAGGTGCGCCTGGAGCGGATCGCCCAGTTCCGAGGGGCCAGCGTGGGGGAGCTCCTGGCCCAGGTGGTGGGTCAGCTGGCCCCGGACACCATCTTCCTGCGGGTGCTGGAGAAGCTGGCGGAGATGCAGGGCCCGGCCTGAGCCAACCGGCATCCCCAGGTGCCGCCCCCGCGCGACGGATCCGTGGGCTGCCGCGAGTGGATTTTTTGGCGGTTTTGGGGG
>WGCB01000335.1 GCA_015494005.1 Caldilineaceae bacterium | reverse complement strand
CCTCTCGCCGGGCCTGGGGGGAGGAAGCGCCGTCCAGGGAGGGGGCGGCTGGCTCCTCCCCAGAGTCGATCCACTCCTCCTGGCCGATGATCTTGTAGCGCACGTCCAGGCTGGCCGGGTCCACCCGCACCCGCTCGATGGCCCCGGGCGCGGCCCGCATGCCGTGGACGATCTGCGCGCCCTCGAAGGCCGGGCCGGTGGGGCTGCTGGCGCTGAACATGCGTTCCCGGTTGCCCAGGAGGATCTCCCCGTTGGTGCCGATGTCGATGACCAGCATCTGCTCGTCCTGGCGGTAGGGGGCTTCGGCCACCAGGACGGCCACGTTGTCCGGCCCCACGTGCCCGGCTTCGCAGGGAGGGATGTGGACGTTGGCGCCTCGGGCCATGTCCAGCCCCAGGTCCCGGGCCTTCACGTCCAAAGCGCCGTGGGTGACCAGGCTGAAGGGCGCACCGCCCAGCTCCCGGGGATCCACGCCCAGGAAGAGATGGTGCATGGTGGTGTTGCCCACCACCACCAGCTCCACCAGATCCTCCGGCTGGACGCCGGCCTCCTTGCAGGCCTGGGCCATGAGCTGGTTCAACCCCTGGATGATGGCCTGGTGCATGCGTTCCGTGCCGTCCGGGTGCATCATGGCGTAGCTGACCCGGCTCATCAGGTCCTCGCCGAAGGGAACCTGGGGGTTCATCATGCTGGCCGTGGCCAGGAGCTCCCCGGTGCGCAGGTCGCAGAGGTGACCGGCCACGGTGGTGGTGCCCACGTCCACCGCCATGCCTACGATGCGGTCGTGGAAGCCAGGCTGGATGCGCACCACCTCCCGCCCCTCCCAGACGGTCACTGTGACGGCCCGCTTCCCTGCGGCCAGGGCAGGCTGCAGGCTGGGCAGGATGGCCGGATCGATGCGCAGACCCTCCAGTCCGTGGACCGCCGCCAGCTCGTCCCGCAGGCGTTCCCAGTCCCCCCGGTGATCCTTCAGGTGGGGGGCGGGCAGCTCCACGTAGTAGAGGCGCATGGCCGGGTCCACGGTGACGGGCCGGGTGACGCCCGCGGCCTTGCGCACCACCTGTTTGCGCAGCTGGCTCTCCTCCGGCACCCGGATGACCAGGTCGCCGACCACCTGGCAGGCGCAGCTGAGCCGCTCCCCGGGCTGGAAGCCTCGCCGAGCCGCGTACTCCCGCTCCCGTTCCCCGGGCGGCGTCAGGTGATCCTGGCTGGAGCGCAGGCCAAATTTGGGGAACGAGCCTTCCTCCACCACCACCTTGCACTTGCCACAGGTCTGGTGGCCGCCGCAGATGGACTCGATCTCCACCCCCAGGCGGCGGGCCGCCTCCAGGAGGGTGACGCCTTCCTCCACCAGGCCCTGGCGGCCTGCCGGCTGAAAGACGACCTTCACCTGGGCTGGGGCGGCGTTCTGCGGTTGCTTTTCCGCGGCTTTGGCGGAAGTGGGTTCGGCGGACTTCGTCATGGGCAGAGACTCGGGATCAGTTCGGGCTGGGCGCGCTTCGGACTGGCGCTTCCGCAATTATACACCAAAAAGGGACAAAAACAGGTCCGCGCAGATCCAAGCGGGCCAGAGCATGCGTTGATCAGCTCGGAGCCGGAAACCAGTTTGGCTCTGGAGCGCAGCGAGGATCCACGCCGCCGATGGACAGCCACATCCCCCACGACACACCGTGTACTCTTGTTCAGCCCACATTCGGCAGAAATCGATAAGGAAAGGAGGTTCGAGAATGCGCGCACACTCTCGCAGCACTGTGATGGCCATCCTGGCCGTGACGGCACTGCTTTTGATGGCGGCGCTCCCCCTGGCGGCCCAGGAGATGGCCCCCAGCGTCACCGTGGAGGACCAGCCCATCGTGGACGACTCCGTCACCGTGGCCAAGGTGGTGGCCCCCCAGGATGGCTGGATGGTCATCCACGCCCAGAAGGACGGGAGCATCGGCCCGGTCATCGGCCACGCCCCGGTCACAGAGGGCGAAAACGTGAACGTGGTGGTGCCCATCGACACCTCCGCCGCCACCGAGACCCTCTACGCCATGCTCCACGTGGACGAGGGCGAGAAGGGCGTCTACGAGTTCCCCGGCCCGGACGGCCCGGTGATCGTGGACGGCAAGCCCCTGGCCCCGGCCTTCATGGTCACCGGCGGCATGGGCGGCCCCCCGGAGACCCTGCCCGTCACCGGCGCCAGCCAGGTGGAGACCACCAACAGCCGAGCCCTCCTCTGGGGGATGCTGGGGGCGCTCCTGCTCCTGGCCGTCCTGGGCGCGGGGATGCTGCGCCGTCGAGGCAGCCAAGGCTAACCCATCCCTGACCCGCACGGGCGAGCAGGAAACCCAGACACGAACGAAGGGGCCGGCATTGGCTCGGCCCCTTCGCCGCGCCTGGCGGCTGTCCAGGCCATTTTCGGCAGGCATTTTCCCCCAGCTGGGAAAGGGTTTACAATAGGCATAGCCCCCGCAAAATCGAATAGCCCCCCAAGCGCCAACCGCGCCAGGAGGAAATCAAGATGTCCACAGACCCCGAGAGGAAGGCTCAACCGGAAGAGACAGGGCAGGGGAAGGATTACGCCCACATGTCCACGGAGGAGCTGCTCCAAGAGCTGGAGATAGCCGGTCGCCACCCGGATCTGGCCCTGATCGAGGCGCTCCTAGAGCGGCGAGAGGAGGCGACGCCCACCCTGCTGAAATGGCTGGAGGCAGAGCTCGATCCCACCATCTCGAGGGACTGGGAGGACGAGGATCCCCGCTGGTACCGGCCCATCCACGCAGGGCTTCTCCTCATCGCCTACCGGGAACCCAAAGCCATTCCTCTCTTCACAGAGATTCTCCGGAGCCCCGATCACGAAGTCCTGCAGGAGTGGTTCGAAATAGCCCTGCCCCATTACGGTCCGGCCCTGGTGCCCCATCTGTTGGAGATCAGCCGGGACGAGAGCCTGCCCCGTTGGGCTCGCGTTTCCGCCCTAGAGATCCTCACCACCATCGCCCACCAGTACGTGGAGGTGCGCCCCATTGCCCGGAAGGCCCTGCGGGAGCTGTTGCCTGTGGACGAATCTGGCCAGGTGACCATCACGAGGGAAGAGCTGGACAAGATGGACGAGGACGAGTTCATGGACCTGGCTGAGTACCTGGGTTTCCTGGTGATAGGGTTGATGGACCTCCGGGACAAGCAGAGCCTGCCCCTCATCAAGGCCCTCTTCGACGCCGAGCTGGTCTTGGAGCAGATCCCCGGCGACTACGAAGAGGTGGAGAGGGAACTGCTGAGCCCTCGGCAACCTCCGCACAGACATTGCTGGGATATCCTTCAGGAGTACCGCCACTAGCGAAAAGCCGAACTGAAGGACGAACAGGAGACCTCGGAGGCGCCCCAGGAGAGCAGCGAGAAACAAGCCACTGACTGAGAAGCGGGAGGCCCGTCTTCCTGCCCACGTGTTTTCCCAGCAAGACAAAGGAGGCATCCCATGGAACTGACCACTGTCACCATCGAGAAGCCCGACGAGCTCAACGTCATCCTGGGCATGAGCCACTTCATCAAGACCGTGGAGGACATCCACGAGGCCCTGGTCAACACCGTGCCGGGGATCAAGTTCGGCCTGGCCTTCTGCGAGGCCTCCGGCCCCCGGCTGGTGCGCTGGTCCGGCACGGACCCGGAGCTCATCGAGCTGGCCAAGCAGAACGCCCTGGCCATCGGCGCTGGCCACTCCTTCGTGCTCTTCCTGGGCCAGGGCTTCTACCCGGTGAACGTGCTGAACGCCATCAAGATGGTGCCGGAAGTCTGCCGCATCTTCTGCGCCACGGCCAACCCGGTCCAGGTGATGGTGGCGGAGACGGCCCAGGGCCGGGGCATCCTGGGCGTGGTGGACGGCTTCTCGCCCCTGGGCGTGGAGGGCGAGGAGGAGATCCGCAAGCGCAAGGAGCTGCTCCGAGCCATCGGCTACAAGCTTTGACCTGCTTCCGGCTTGGCGTTTCACAAACTGCTGCCGGCCTCAACAGGGCTATGTTCCGCCATGCGGTTCAAAAACCGCACCGACGAGCGCCGAAAAGGTAGGTGCGGTTTGCAACCGCACGATTGCAACCCCTGACCTGGCCGACTGAGCTTTTGGCGCCAAACTCACTCCAACCCACGTGAAAGGACCCCTCTCTTGACCCAGACACCCAACTTCGACTTGACCGGCAAGGTGGCCATCGTCACCGGCGCTTCCCGGGGGATCGGCGAGGCCATCGCCCGGGCCTACGCCCAGGCCGGGGCCAGCGTGGTCCTCTCCAGCCGCAAGCAGGAGGCCCTGGAGCAGGTGGCCCGCTCCATCCAGGAGGCCGGGGGAACGGCCCTGGCCGTGGCCGCCCACACCGGCAGCCAGGAGGCGGTCCAGGCCCTGGTGGCTCGCACCCTAGAGGCCTTCGGCGGGGTGGACATCCTGGTGAACAACGCGGCCACCAACCCCCACTTCGGCCCCATCCTCACCGCGGAGGAGAGCCAGTGGGACAAGATCCTGGACGTGAACGTGAAGGGCTACTTCCGCACGGTCAAGGCCTGTGTGGAGAGCATGGGCAGCCGGGGCGGGGGCAAGATCATCAACATGGCCTCCATCGCCGGCAAGCGCCCCCAGCCCGGCATGGGCATCTACTGCGTGAGCAAGGCCGGGGTGATCATGCTCACCGAGGTGCTGGCCGTGGAGCTGGCGGAGCTGAACATCCAGGTCAACGCCATCGCCCCGGGCTTCGTCAAGACCCGCTTCAGCAGCGCCATCTGGTCCAACCCCCAGATCAACCAGGCCGTCCTGCGCACCATCCCCCAGAGGCGCATGGCCGCGCCGGAGGAGCTAACCGGCATCGCCCTCTACCTGGCCGCGCCGGCCTCGGACTTCACCACCGGGGCCACCTTCCTGGTGGACGGCGGCCAGTACGTGAGCAGCGGCCTCAGCCTGTGACCCCACCCCACAAAGGAGCCACCATGGAAGCCTCACCCGAGACCTCGCCCCGGCTGGAGGCCATCCTGGAGCAGGTGCGCCGCTTCGTCCAGGAGGAGCTCATCCCCCTGGAGCATGCCTTCCTCAACCGCCCCTTCCGGGAGCTGCTGCCCACCCTCCAGGCCAAGCGCCAGCAGGTGAAGGAGATGGGCCTCTGGGCCCCGCACCTGCCGGCGGAGTACGGGGGGCTGGGTCTCACCCTGAGCCAGTTCGCCCGGGTCAGCGAGGAGCTGGGCCGCACCCCTCTGGGCCACTACGTCTTCAACTGCCAGGCGCCGGACATCGGCAACATGGAGCTGCTCCTGGAGCACGGCACGCCGGAGCAGCAGGAGCGCTGGCTCCGCCCCCTGGCCCGGGGAGAGATCCGCAGCTGCTTCTCCATGACCGAGCCGGAGCATGCCGGCTCCAACCCCACCTGGCTGAGCACCACCGCGGTGAAGGACGGGGACGACTACGTGATCAACGGCCACAAATGGTACACCACCTCCGCGGACGGCGCGGCCTTCGCCATCGTCATGGCTGTCACCAACCCGGAGGCCGGGAACCGTCATCAGCGGGCCAGCCAGATCATCGTGCCCACGGACACGCCCGGCTTCCAGCTGGTGCGCAACATCTCGGTCATGGGCCACACCGGAGAGGATTTCTTCAGCCATGCCGAGGTGATCTACGAGAACGTGCGGGTGCCCCAGAGCAACCGCATCGGCGCGGAGGGGGAGGGGTTCGCCCTGGCCCAGCAGCGCCTGGGGCCCGGCCGCATCCACCACTGCATGCGCTGGATCGGCATCTGCGAGCGGGCCTTCGACATGATGTGCCGCTACGCGGTGAAGCGGGAGCTGGCCCCAGGTCGCACCCTGGCCGACCAGGAGGTCATCCAGATGTGGGTGGCGGAGAGCAGGGCGGAGATCAACGCGGCCCGGCTCATGGTCCTGGAGACGGCCCGGAAGATCGACGCCAGGGGCAGCTACGCGGCCCGGGACGACATCTCCCTGATCAAGTTCCACGTGGCCAACGTGCTGCAGCGGGTCCTGGATCGCTCCCTGCAGGTCCACGGCGGCCTGGGCATGACCGACGACACGCCCCTGGCCTACTGGTACAGCCACGAGCGGGCCGCCCGCATCTACGACGGCCCGGACGAGGTCCACAAGTGGTCCGTGGCCCGGCGCATCCTGGGCCGCTACCGGCAGATGAGCCTGTGAAGAAGGAGCCTGTGAGGGAAGGAGACAAGCGGGCGATGGGGAACCAGATCGGGGAGGACACCATCCCCGTCCGGCCGGACGAGCGCTTCGACGAAGCCCGGCTGGCCGAGTACCTGCGGGGCCAGCTCCCCGGCACGGAGCATCCCCTGCGGGTGCGCCAGTTCGGTGGGGGCGCGGCCAACCTCACCTACCTGCTGGACTACGGGCAGGTCCAGTACGTCCTGCGCCGGCCGCCCCTGGGACCGATCCCGCCCGGGGCCCACGACATGGCCCGGGAGTACAAGGTGCTCTCGGTGCTGCACCGGGCCTACCCCCTGGCCCCCAGAGCCTTCCTCTTCTGCGACGATCCGGAGGTCCTGGGCGCGCCTTTCCTGATCATGGAGCGGCGTCGGGGAATCGTGGTGCGCAAGACGATGCCTCCAGCCTTCGCCGGCTTCCCCGACGCCCCGGCCCGGATGAGCGAAGCTCTGGTGGACGCCCTGGCGGATCTCCACAGCGTGGACTACCAGGCCATCGGCTTGGGGGACCTGGGCCGGCCTCAGGGCTTCATCCAGCGGCAGATCCAGGGCTGGTGGCGGCGCTGGCAGGCGGCCAAGCTGGAGGACGTCCCGGCCATGGACTGGGTCCACGCCTGGCTCCAGGAGCACCAGCCGCCGGAGGGACCGGCCTCCCTGGTCCACAACGACTACAAGCTGGACAACGTGCTCTTCGACCCGGGGGATCCAGGGCGGATCCGGGCCGTCTTCGACTGGGACATGTGCACCCTGGGGGATCCCCTGTCGGACCTGGGCGCGCTCCTGGCCTACTGGATCCAGCCCCAGGATCCGCCCCACTTCCAGGCCCTGGCCATGATGCCTGTCCAGGAGGGCTTCCTGAGCCGGGAGGAGCTGGTGGCCCGCTACGCCGCTCGCAGCGGCCGGGACGTGGCTCACATCCGCTTCTACCACGCGCTGAGCCTCTTCCGGGTGGCGGTGATCGTGGCCCAGATCTTCATCCGCTATCACCGGGGCCAGACCCGGGACCGGCGCTTCGCTGTCTTCGGGCCCCTCATCCCCCTGGTGGCCAAGGCGGCCCAGGACGTGGCGGAGGGCAACTGAGCACCGCAGTCAGCACGCCGGGGGAAAACTGGATCCGCACCGCCCGGCCGTTCATCCATTCCAGATCCGTCCCCGCCAGATCCACCTCCTCCCACGGGGCGGAGAGACGCTCGTCCTCGCTGTACTCCAGCGCGCTCCCCAGATGCAGCTCCGTCCCATCCACCGTCACCGGGTAGGGCTGCATCCACTCGGCTGTTCCCCGCATGAAATTGTAGGCTCGTCGGGCCGGCCAGCCGGTGTCCAGGCGAAAATCCTCGAACCTAGGCCAGGTGTGGTAGCTCCCGCCCGGGCGCTGGGGCCAGCGCGCCACCTGCCCGGCTTCCAATTCCGTCAGCACCGAGACCAACAGCTCCCCGCCCAGGGTTCCCAGCAGGCGATCCAGCTCCGGCCCGGTGATGCCCGGGGGCAGGGGTGTCCGCCGCTGCCCGGCGATGTCGCCGGTGTCCAGGTCGGCGTCCATCCAGTGGACCGTGACGCCTGTCCACGGCTCCCCGGCCCGCAGCTGCCAGAAGAGGGGCGCCGGGCCCCGGTAGTCGGGCAGGAGGGAGGGGTGCAGGTTCAGGAAGCCGTGTCGAGGAATGGCCAGCAGCTCTGCCGAGATGCGCTTGTCGAAACAGGCCACACAGACCAGGTCCGGGTTCAGCTTCTTAAGCCGCTGCTCGGGGGACAGCCAGAGATCCTGCTCCACCGGCACGCCTCGGTCCCGGGCAGCCTGGAAGACCGGGTACTTCTTCTCTCCCCAGGCCCTCCTTTCCTGAGGAAACTCTCTCCGACGGAATATGCCACCCGGGGGATCCGGACCAGAGACCCAGACCGCGCAGATATCCAGCCCGGCCTTCAAGAGGATCTCCAGGGGGATGCGGGAGAAGTCGTTCATCATGCCCAGGTAGAGGATGCGCATGGCGGGGTCCTTCCGTGTGACGGGTCAACGGATGACTGGTGAGAGCCATGCCGCTCTCTGCGTTGAGGGGCTATCTCTATGAACCGTGGCAGGCTCGAAATTTCCACAAGGAATTTTGTTTTCTGGAACCTTCACGGGGACTTTCACTGGAATTTTCACAGCCTGGGAAGCAACGGAAAAGTTCGCGGTTTCTCGGCGCTGGCAGGGATCGGGCCGGACGCAAGGCAACTAACACACGTCTAACACAGAGCAAACGGAGCACAGACAGTCAGCCGCTATCCTCACAGATGAAGGGCAATGCCCATCACCCCGGGAGTGACAGGGCAGGAACGCCCTGAGACAGACGTGTCACCGGATCCACTCTGACAAATCCACAAGTGAGGAACGAAACCATGCGAAAAACTGTGCTTTTCACCCTGATCGGTCTCATCGGCCTGTTGCTCGGCCTGGGAGTCGGCGGCTTCCTGACCTACAACCGCACCGTGGCGGAGCTGGGGAGCATCCCTGCCTCGCCCATCGTGGTGGGCACGGTCTATGACCGGGAGAACCACACCATCGTCTATGCCATCTCCAACCCGGGGCCGGTCCCCCTGCAGCTGGTGGACCACACCCTGGTCTTCACCCCTGGGGAGGAGACCGAGGAGCCTGCCTACGTGCTCACCAACGTGCCCGTGAACATGGTCCTGCCACCCTTCACCGTGACCAGCGTGGCCCTGGACCTGAAGGCGGACACGGCGGAGCTCCAGGTGGGGGACGCGGTGGCCACCACCCTGGCCTACACCCACCCCCTGTCCTCGGATCTCTACAGCGTCTACCACACCCAGGTGATCAGCAAGGAGCAGCTCCAGGGCGAGGGCGGCAGCCAGCAGAGCGCTCCGGCGGAGCAGCAGACCACGCCTGAGCCCACTCCGGAAGCCACAGTCACGAAGGAGGGTCAATGATGCGCCGGAACGGATGGCTCTGGTTCCTTCTCGTCCTCTTCCTGGCCGGGGTGATCCTGGCCTGGCTGGGCCTGCTCTGGGGAGCGCTCCTGCTGCCCCACGAGGTGGCCTTCGTCCTGGGCTTCTTCGGCTTCCTGCTCCTGGGCTTCAGCCTGCTGCGGGACTACGCCTGGGCGGCCGGCCTGCTGGAGGACGTGCTGCGCACCCGCACGTCCGAGGCGGAGGCATCCCAGCGCATCCGCCAGGCCATGCCCGGGGAGCCACGGCCGGAGCTGACCTTCATCCTGCTCCTGCGCACCCTGCTCCAGAGCGTGGCGCCCATCCGCTACGCCTTCTACGGCTTCGTGGTGCTGATGCTCCTGGTCACCGTGGCCCTGCACATCACCCCCGGCGCCCAGGCCCTGGCCCTGATCATGACCGGCCTCTTCCTGGGCGGGATGACCGCCGCCTTCTTCGTCTGGGTGCTGGACATGACCGTGGCCTACCTCCTGGGTGAGTACGCCCAGCAACTGGCCCGGTCCCAGCCACCCCAGCCGGAGACGGCGGACGTGGCCGAGGCCACTGGCTAACGAACGGAACGGCGGGGATGGGGTTGCCTGTCCCCGCCGTTCCATGATATCCCAAGAAGCCCCCCGGTTCAATCCAGGCGCAAACATCCGCGCCTGGCACCCATTTTCAGCACAGGAGAGAGAAATGACCACTGAATTCGAGCGCAAACACCACAACGCCCTGAACACCTTCGTCCGGGAGAAGTGGGACGTCATCCCCGAGGAGATGGAGGTGAAGCTGAAGAGCCTGAAGGCCTGGGGCTTCGATCTGATCAGCGGCCTGCGAGGCGGCCAGGCGGCGGTCTTCGTGGCGCCCACGGAGAAGGGCCGGGCCGCAGGGGACATCTACGAGGAGGAAGGAGAGACGTTCGAGGTGCAGGAGGTGATCAAGCAGCTGCCCAAGAACGAGCGGCTGACCATCCAGGTGACCCTGCAGGAGCGCCGAGGCGTGATCGAGGCCTTCCACCACGGCCCGGACGGGGAGCCGACCCTGCTCTTCAGCCTCCCTGCCGGGGAGTTGCTCCTGGCCTACTTCAAGAAGCGTCGACTGCATCACCTGATCCAGGCTTTCCACTCCAGTGGACTGACCACCGAGTTCATCCTGAAGCGGGGCGAGGAGGGCCTGGCCCGGGACTTCGATGAGCTGCCGCCCAAGATGCGCCGTCTGCTCCGGGAAGCCTGGGCCATGATCCGCAAAGAGGTGGACTCTGGCCGCTTCACCCTGGTCTACTACGGCGAGGACAAGGACCACAAGCCCCGCTTCGCCCTGGCCTGGCTGCTGCCCACCATCCAGCTCTTCCACGTGGACGTGGCGGAGAAAGCGGACAAGCTCCTGGCCACCGTGGCCACATGACAGCCGCCGGGCCGTTTCGCCCTGCGTTGACAGCCCCGCGCCTCTGTGTCTATAATCAAGCACGCTCCGCAAGGAACCCCCGCCGGAGCACGTGAGAGGAAGGGCGCCGCGACACCCCATCCCAGGCCCGTCCTGGGCCGGATGGCTACCGACACAGGAGGCGAGACAGACATGGTGCGCATAGTGAAATGCGTGAAACTGGGGCGAGAGCTCCCGGGGCTGGAGAAACCGCCCTTCAAATCGGAGCTGGGACAGCGCATCTACGAGAACGTCTCCCAGCAGGCCTGGGAGCTCTGGATGCAGCACTCGGTGCTCCTCATCAACCACTACGGGCTGAGCCTGGCCGATCCCCGGGCCCAGGAGTTCATGCTGGCCCAGATGGAGGAGTTCTTCTTCGGGGAGGGGGCCCAGATGCCCGAGGGCTGGACGCCGGAAGGCAGCGGCGGCATGGCCACCAAGGGCGCCTCCCCCCGCAAGTGAATTCGTAGACCGCGGAAGGAGGCCAACCTCGGGCCTCCTTCCCAGATCATCCCCCGAACCACCCTTCGCCATCCCCACCCACGAGATCGCGCTATGCGAAAAACCGCCCGAATCCTGCTCTTCGGCCTGCCCGTCCTGCTCCTGCTCGGCCTGGCCGCCGGCTGGCTCTATCTCCGCACCAGCCTCCCCCGCACCCAGGGCACGGTCCAGCTCCCTGGGCTGGATGGCCCGGTGGAGATCCTGCGGGACCAGGACGGCGTGCCCCACATCTTCGCCAGCACGGACCACGACGCCTTCTTCGCCCTGGGCTACGTCCACGCCCAGGACCGGCTCTGGCAGATGGAGATCCAGCGGCGCACGGGCCACGGCCGGCTCAGCGAGATCCTGGGGGAGAGCACCCTGCAGACGGACAAGTTCCTGCGCACCATGGGCTTCGCTCGGGCGGCCCAGGCCATGTGGGAAGCCATCTCCCCGGAGAGCCGAGCCGCGCTCCAGGCCTACGCGGACGGGGTGAACGCCTGGCTGGCGGAGGGGCACACCCTGCCCGTGGAGTTCCTGATCCTGGGAGTGGAGCCGGAGGAGTGGACCGTCATCGACTCCCTGGTCTGGGTCAAGATGATGGCCTGGGACCTAGGCGGCAACTGGGGCAAGGAGCTGGTCCGGGCCAAACTGATCCAGGCCCTGGGACCGGAACGCACCGCCCAGATCCTCGCCGGCTATCCGAAAGACGGCATCAACATCCTGGAAAAGCCGCCCATCGCCACGGGGGCCATCGACGATCTGCTGGCCCTGGACAGTCAGCTGCAGCTGGACCTGGGCCTGGGCGGCCTGGACGTGGGCAGCAACAACTGGGTGGTGGCCGGCAGCCGCACGGAGTCGGGCCTGCCCCTGCTGGCCAACGACCCTCACCTGGGGGCCCGCATCCCCTCCATCTGGTACCTGGCCGCGCTCCACGGGGACAAGCTGAACGTGGTGGGCGCCACCTTCCCCGGCCTGCCCAGCGTGGTCATCGGCCACAACGGACGCATCGCCTGGGGCGTCACCAACCTGAACCCAGACGTCCAGGACCTCTACATCGAGCGCATCAACCCGGAGAACCCCAACCAGTACCTGGCGGATGGCCAGTGGGTGGACATGGAGATCGTGGAGGAGATCATCCGCGTGAAGGGGCAGGACGAGCCCATCCGCTGGGCGGCTCGGAGCACCCGGCACGGCCCCCTGCTCAGCGACGTGAGCACCCGGCCCACCACGCCCGTGGCCATGCGCTGGACCGCCCTGGACCCGGACGACACCACCATGGATGCCTTCCTGGGCATCAATTACGCGAGCAACTGGGAGGAGTTCCGGGAGGCCATGCGCCTCTACGTGGCCCCCAGCCAGAATTTCGTCTACGCGGACGTAGGGGGGAACATCGGCTACTTCGGGCCCGGGCGCATCCCCATCCGAGCCAGGGGGGACGGCAAGCTCCCCGTGCCCGGCTGGGACAGCGAGTACGAGTGGGTTGGCTTCATCCCCTTCGAAGATCTGCCCCAGCAGCTCAATCCGGCCTCCGGCTACATCGTCACCGCCAACAACCGGGTGGTGGACGACAGCTACCCCTACCACCTGACCGACGACTGGGCGCCGCCGTACCGAGCCGAGCGCATCGCGGAGTTGATCCAGGAGCGGAGCGCCGGGGAAGAGCGCATCGACCTGGCAGACATGCAGGCCATCCAGGGGGACCAGGTGAGCACCCAGGTGCGAGATCTCCTGCCCTACCTGCTCCAGGTGACGCCCCAAGACGAGCGCCAGGCAGAGGCCCTGGGCTATCTCCAGGGCTGGGACGGCCACGTGGACCGGGAGAGCCCGGCCCCGGCCATCTACGAGGCGTGGTATGTGCAGCTGGGCATGGCCATGTTCCAGGACGATCTGCGAGGGGACCTCTATGAGCGCATGGCCAAGCGGGTCTACCCCCTCTTCCTGCACCAGGTCATGGCCCAGCCGGACGTCTACTGGACCTGGTGCGACGACGTCCTGAGCTTCCCCCAGGAGAGCTGCCAGGAGACCGCGCTGGCCGCCCTGGACGCGGCCCTGGACGAGCTGAGCGAAGAGATGGGCTCGGACATGGGCAAGTGGCAGTGGGGCAAGGTCCACCGCACCCTCTACCCCCACACCCCCTTCGACAAGGTGGACGCCCTGCGCTGGCTCTTCAACCGCTCCATCGAGAACGGGGGCGACACCTACACCGTCAACGTGGCCCCGGTGCGGGTGGAACGGCGCTACCTCCAGCTGCACGTGCCCAGCTACCGGCAGATCGTGGACCTGGGCGACCTGAGCCGCAGCATCTTCATGCACACCACGGGCCAGTCGGGCAATCTGCTGAGCAAGCACTACGACGACCTGATCCGACGCCACCGAGACGTGGAGTACCTGCCCATGCGCTTTGGACGAGATGGGCTCACCGGTGATAGACTGGTGCTGGAACCTTTGCCCTAAGCTGGAATCAGGAGGAGACCGTGACCTTCACCTTCGTGACCCAACCCCTGGCCCCTGGGCTGTACGAGGTCGAGGGGATCTACCTGACCACCCCCTTCGAGGGGCGCCATCCCATCACCCAGATGTGGGGGGAGAACCCGGATTTCTACAAACAGTTCAAGCCGGGCGGCGTGCCGCTGAAGGGACACAACGGCATCGACTTCGGCATGCCCAACGGCACCAAGATCCTGGCCACGGACGCCGGCCAGGTCATCGAGATCGGCACGGGCAACACGGGCTTCGGCCGCTACGTGAAGCTGCGCCACTGGTGGGGGGAATCCCTCTGCGCCCACATGCAGAGCGTCAGCGTGGAGTCCGGCCAGTGGGTGGAACGAGGCCAGCTGCTGGGCTACTCCAACAACACCGGCACCAGCACCGGCCCCCACCTCCACTTCGGCATCCGCACCAACCCGTACAACCGCTCGGACGGCTGGGGCGGCTACACGGATCCCCTGCCCTTCATGGATCCGGTGGACATCATCCTGCCGCCCTATGCCCGGGGGATCCGCGTGGCCGGCCGATAGCGGGCGCGTCCACGAAGAGGGGAAAGAGCGAAGCTGTTCGGTTGGCCCACTGGCGCCCTGTGCTGGTGGGCCTTTGTGTGCCTCGCCGAAGGCGCCATCCGAGGCAGGGCCGTAACGGGGCAGAGAAACCGTTTATTCACTTCCTTTGTGTAAGAAGATCACATTTGTAGTATTAGTCATAGGCGCTGGGGATATGGGGAGAAACTTGCGGGGATAGTCCTGGGCACCCTAGATGTGGGTGCCCGCCCCTGTTTTGAACCCTATTTTGTGGGTGTTTTGGCCTAGGAGCAGGGTACTATTTTCCACAAAATGGGGCATAGAAATTGGATTTCCATGAGAAAATTCGGGTGGGAAAACCAGGCCCACTAGATGCTGTGTAGACCACCTGTTCTACCGCAAAACCCTGGAAAAGTGCCGGTTTTCTCCCAATTGGCTTTACCCAACTTCTCAAAAGGTTGTTTATCCACTTCTCCGCCCGATTATCCCCAGGGCTATCCCCGGCAAGCGAAGTTATCCCCACCTGGGGATAAGCTAGGGATAATTTCCCATAGCACTCAGGTACTACGCCGAAACCCTGAGAAAAGGGCCTAGACAGATCGGCCTACAGGAAAT
>WGCB01000334.1 GCA_015494005.1 Caldilineaceae bacterium | reverse complement strand
GACGTGGAGAAGTTTGACTTCGTGGATCTGTTTGTGGAGTGACAGGGGGCGGTGGGGAAGAGTTGGAAGTTGGCGGTTGAGCGCTTGACACACCGCCCAATCACCCCGCCCCCCACCGCATCCCGTTTCCCGAATCCCGTATCCCGTTTCCCGTATCCGGCATCCCGTATCCCGTATCCCGCAGGAAGGAACTATGTTCGAACACATCACACCCGCCCCAGCCGATGCCATCCTGGGGCTCACCGAAGCCTTCAAGAAGGACCCCAACCCCCGCAAGATCAACCTGGGCGTGGGCGTCTACAAGGACGCCTCCGGCCGCACCCCCGTGCTCCAGGCCGTGCGCCGGGCCCAGGAGCGGGTCCTGGCCCAGGAGCGCAGCAAGAGCTACCTGCCCATCGACGGCCTGCCCAGCTACGTCGCGGCCACCCAGGCCCTCCTCTTCGGCCCCCAGCACGAGATCGTCACCAGCGGCCGGGCGGCGACCGTCCAGACCCCCGGGGGCACCGGCGCTCTGCGGGTGGCCGGGGACTTCATCAAGCGCATGTTCCCGGAGGCCACGGTCTGGCTCAGCACCCCCACCTGGGCCAACCACGCCAACGTCTTCCAGGCCGCCGGGCTCCAGGTGGCCAACTACCCCTACTTCGATCCAGCCACCGGCGGCGTGGACTTCCCCTCCATGCTGGAGGCCCTGCAGAGCATCCCCAGCGGGGACGTGCTGCTCCTCCACGGCTGCTGCCACAACCCCACGGGCGTGGACCTCTCGCCGGAGCAGTGGCGGACCGTGGCCAAGCTGGCCGGGGAGCGGGGGATCCTGCCCCTGGTGGACTTCGCCTACCAGGGGTTCGCCCAGGGGTTGGCCGAGGACGCGGTCGGCCTGCACATCCTGGCGGAGGAAGTGCCTGAATTCATGGTGGCCAGCTCCTACTCCAAGAACTTCGGCCTCTACAACGAGCGCACCGGGGCCCTGACCCTGGTGGCCCCCACGCCCCAGGCCGGGGAGGCGGTCCGCAGCCGCGTGAAACGGGCCATCCGCACCAACTACTCCAATCCCCCGGCCCACGGCGCCAAGATCGTGGACGCCATCCTGGGGGATCGGGACCTGCGTCACCTGTGGGAGACGGAGGTGACGGCCATGCGGGAGCGCATCAATCGCATGCGTCACCTCTTCGTGGAAAGCCTGAACCAGCTGGGCGTGGAGCGGGATTTCTCCTTCATCGTGCGCCAGCGAGGCATGTTCTCCTACTCGGGCCTGACGCCGGCCCAGGTCCAGGCCCTGCGGGAGCGCTTCTCCATCTACATCGTGGGCTCCGGGCGCATCAACGTGGCCGGGATGACCGAGGCCAACATGGACTATCTCTGCCAGGCCATCGCCCAGGTGCTCCAGGACCAGGTGCTCCAGGACAACGGGGCCCAGGGCTAAGGAGGATCCCGTGGCGGAAACCCGGGCCGTAGCCTTGCAGGCCAAGCAGATCCGCCGCCCCAACTACCGCTACATGGGCTTCGTCACCTTCCAGGACGAGGCAGGGCAGCGCGTGCGTCTGCCCATGCCCGGCACGGTGGCCCAGTGGCTGGAGACCGGCGGCACCTACCGCCTGACCCTGTTCAAACAGGATCGCCCGGGCTTCGACGACTACGCCCTGGAGGGGGCCGTGCCCATCTGGCCTCTCTTCCAGCGCACCTACACCCTGGAGCGCCGCTCCCCAAAGACGGGCCAGCTCCTCTACCGCTACCGGCTCCTGGCTCGGGAGGCCCGCTACGAGAGGGACTACGAGGCCATCGTGGACCTGGAGCAGTACCACTACGCCTCGGATGAGGAAATCCTGGCCACCTGGTACTGCGAACGCTGCCACACCTACCTGAGCGCCAACGCCCGGCCCACCTGCCCGGAGTGCGGCGGCCTGGCCCGCTTCCACGACCTGAAGAGCGCCACCCGAGCCTCCCGCTTCCTGGTGATCCACCTGCTGGAGCGTCAGCCCTACGAGCCGGAGGTGGTGGCCTACGTGCGGGTGGACCCGCCTGTCCCCCTCCTCAGCCGCCGCCTGCCCGACGGCAGCGGAGAGCCCCACATACGGG
>WGCB01000333.1 GCA_015494005.1 Caldilineaceae bacterium | reverse complement strand
GGCAGCCGGAGAAGGTGGGCGTCATGGTCACCGTGACCCGGTCCCCCTCCACCTGCACGTCCCGCACCACACCCAGGTCCACCAGGGAGACCACGGGGATCTCCGGGTCCATGACTTCCTTCAAGGCCTGCCAGACTTGCTCTTCCGTGAGTGTTTGGGTCATGAGCTTCGCGGTGAACGTGAGCGGCTGGAAAATGCCGGGATGTTGATCGGCGGATTTGTCGATCGGTTGGTCGAACTCAGGGCAGCGATTCCAAATTCTCCACGCCCAATCCCCTGCCTCCTACCAGACCGCCTCGGGATCCGAGCGGGCCACCATCTGCATGTCCGCCAGGAGGTCGATGAGGGCCTCGGTGTGGTCCCGGCGGGTGAGGGGCAGGGCGGGCGCGTCGGGCACGGTGAGCTCGGCCTGGGCCAGGAAGGGCAGCACCTGCCCTCGCCACGCTTCCCGGAGCTCGCCCAGGTTGGGGAAAAGGCCCGCCTCGGCCAGGAGCGAGTCCCCGGGCAAGGGCGTGAAGAGCTCCTCCACGTAGGGCCAGAGCTCGTCCAGGGCCCGCTGCATGCGCTGGTGGCTCTCCTCCGTGCCCAGGCCCAGGCGTTGCACCCAGGCGCTGCTGTGGCGGTGATGGTAGCGCTCCTCGTTGCCCATCTTGGCCGCGGCCTGGGCCAAGGGTGGGTAGGCGCTCTCCTGCAGGCGGGCGAGCAGGAGCATCTCGTAGGTGTCGAAGAGGTACTGGCGCAGCATGGTGAAGGCCCAGTCGCCGATGGGCAGCTCCACCAGCTGCACGTTGCGGTAGTCCAGGGCGTTGCGCTGGAAGGCCAGGCGGTCCGGGTCCTGGCCGGTGAGCTCCTGGTGCAGGCCGTACCAGATGGCCGCGTGGCCCAGCTCGTCCTGGGCCAGGTTGGCCATGGCGATGTCCTCCTCCAGGATGGGCGCGTGGCCCGTCCATTCCGAGTCCCGGTGGCCCAGGATGAGCTCATCGTCGGCCAGGGCCAGCAGGCGCTCCACCAAGGCTTGTCGCTGGGCGTCGTTCATGATGCTTTCTTCCCTGTTGGCGAGGATTTGGCGTGCTTCTTCTGCAGGTGCTTGCCGAAAAGGATGCCCTTGTAGTAGCTCTGGTCCCGGTAGGTCTTGTCCTGGGCCGGCGCGAACATGCTGGGCGCGTCCTCCTCCTGGCTGGCGGTGATGGCGGCCTGGGGCACGATCCACCAGAGGTAGACCGGCTTGGACGTCCAGGCCGCCTGCTCCATGGCCCGGCGCAGGGCTTCCCGGGGCGTGCGGGCCTGGACCTCCCCCACGTGGCTGGCCGCCACCATGGAACGGCGGTGGTGCTGCCGGGTGAAGACCAGGTAAGTCTGCTCCGGCGCGTCCTCGGGGATCGTCTCCACGTGCCAGTTCGGGTCCTGCTCCAGCTCGTAGGCGGTCATCTTGAAGACCGCGTCCTCCGGGGCCACCCAGAGGCTGTGGCAGTCTGGTCGGCGCACGTAGACATCCCGGGCGTTCTGCAGGGCCATCTCTGGGTCCGGTGCGTGGACCGTGCCCACGGCCTCGTGGGGTTTGTGGGGCTTGTCCTGTTTGAAGACCTCGTAGCGAGGCCACTGGGTGTCGTTCATGAGCCGTGCCTCCTGGTTCCGTGAAGGGGCCAAGGTGGGATGAGCAGGGCCTCTGCTAGCTCCCGACCGCCATCCGTCGATTCGCGTAGGCCACCATGGCCTCCCGCACCCAGCGGCCTTCCTCATGGGCCTGGCGCCGGGCGGCCATGCGGGCCCGGTTCATGGGTCCGTTGCCCCGGACCACCCGCCAGAACTCGTCCCAGTCGATGGGGCCGCTGATCCAGTGGCCCGACTCCTCGTCCCAACGCAGCTCCGGGTCGGGGATCGCCAGGCCGATCTCCAGGAACTCGGGCACGATCTCGTCGATGAACTCCTGGCGCAGGGTGTCGTTGGACTTGGTCTTGATGCCCCAGCGCATGAGCACCGGCGTGTTGGGCGAGTCCGTGTCGTGGGGGCCGAACATCATCAGGGCCGGCCACCACCAGCGGTTCAGGGCGTCCTGGGCCATGCGCTGCTGCTCCGGCGTGCCCTGGGCGTAGAGGGTGATCATCTCCTTGCCCTGCTTGTAGTGGAAGGTCTCCTCCGCGCAGATGCGCACCATGGCCCGGGAGTAGGGGCCGTAGGAGCAGTGGGCCAGCATGGTCTGGTTCTTGATGGCCGCGCCGTCCACCAGCCAGCCGATCATGCCGATGTCCGCCCAGGTCAGGGTGGGGTAGTTGAAGACGCTGGAGTACTTGGCCTTGCCAGCCAGGAGCAGGTCGATGAGCTCCTCCCGGTCCACGCCCAGGGACTCCGCGGCGTGGTAGAGGTACTGGCCGTGGCCGGCCTCGTCCTGGACCTTGGCGATGAGGATGAGCTTGCGGCGCAGGGTGGGCGCCCGGGTGATCCAGGCCCCCTCCGGCAGCATGCCCACCACCTCGCTGTGGGCGTGCTGGGAGATCATGCGGATGAGCTGGCGGCGGTACTCGTAGGGCATCCAATCCCCGGGCTCGATCTTCTCCCCCCGGGCGATGCGGGCCTCGAACTGGGCCAGCTTCTCCTCGTAGTCCGGGTCGTCGGGCATGCCCACGTTGGGCAGCGGTCGTGTGGCGTTCATGCTCTCACCTCGCTGAGAAAAAC
Source organism: Caldilineaceae bacterium (assembly GCA_015494005.1). Taxonomy (GTDB): domain Bacteria; phylum Chloroflexota; class Anaerolineae; order Caldilineales; family Caldilineaceae; genus S144-5. The sequence continues at coordinate 1,633 of WGCB01000333.1, read as the reverse complement.
GGCTCCGAAATGCAACCTCACTCCCCTATCCACTCCACCAGCATGGCCGCGCCCTGCCCCACGCCCACGCACATGGTCACCAGGCCGTAGGGAGAGCTGGCCTGGCCCGAGGCGTGCCGTCGCTTCATCTCGTGGACCAGGGTGGTGGTCAGCCGGGCGCCGGTGCAGCCCAGGGGATGGCCCAGGGCGATGGCGCCGCCGTTGACGTTGGTCCGATCCGGGGGCAGACCCAGCTCGTCCATCACCGCCAGGGCCTGGACCGCGAAGGCCTCGTTCAGCTCGATCAGGTCCAGATCTGCCACGGAGAGGCCGGTGCGCTCCAGGAGCTTGCGCACCGCGGGGATGGGGCCCAGCCCCATGGTCCGGGGATCCACGCCAGCCACCGCCGCGCCCACCACCCGCACCAGGGGACGCAACCCCAGCCCCTCCGCCCGCTCCCGGGAGGTCATGAGCAGGGCCGCGGCCCCGTCGTTGATCCCCGAGGAGTTGCCGGCGGTGACGCTGCCCCCTTCCCGGAAGGCGGGGCGCAGCCGGGCCAGGAGCTCCATGCTGGTGGTCAGCTCCCAGCGGTCGCCCACCCGTTTCATCCGGGGGTGCTCGTCCGTGTCCACGAGGATCGGCTCGCCCTTGCGCTGGGGGACCGGCACGGGCACGATCTCGTCCCGGAACTTGCCGGCGTTGATAGCGGCCACGGCCCGGCGCTGGCTCTCCAGGGCGAAGGCGTCCTGGCGCTCCCGGGGGATGTGGGTCTGGGCGTAGATGTTCTCCGCGGTCTCCCCCATGCCCTCCAGGGGGAAGCGCTCCCGCAACCGGGGGTTGGGGAAGCGCCAGCCGATGGTGGTGTCGTAGAGCTGGGCGTTGCGGGCGAAGGGGGTCTCCGCCTTGCTCATCACGTAGGGGGCCCGGGACATGCTCTCCACACCCCCGGCGATGTAGACGTCCCCCTCGCCCAGGCGAATGGCCCGGTAGGCATGGATCAGGGCGTCCAGGCCCGAGGCGCAGAGCCGGTTCACGGTGATACCGGCCACCTGCTCCGGCAGCCCGGCCAGGAGCAGGGCCATGCGGGCCACGTTGCGGTTGTCCTCCCCGGCCTGGTTGGTGCAGCCCAGGACCACCTCCTCCACCAGGGCGGGGTCGATGCCCGTGCGCGCCACCAGGGCCTGGATCACCAGCGCGGCCAGGTCGTCCGGGCGGACCCGGCTCAGCGCGCCAGCGAAGCGCCCCACCGGGGTGCGGACCGCGTCCACGATGACGGCGTCAGTGAAGGCACCGGTGAAGGCGCCGGGCCGGGTGTTGGTCACAGGGTCGCTCACGGGTGGCGTCCTCCTCACAGAGCCCGCTTGTCGATGACCCGGCGCAGCTTGCCGCCCTCGCTGCGAGGGGCCTGGCCCGGGGCCAGGAGAGTCACCTTGGCGTTCAGCCCCAGGACGTCCCGCAGGGCCTGGTGCACCTGTCGCTCCAGGGCCTGGATGGACTCCGCCACCTCCGCTGGGTGCCGGGCGAAGACATCGCTGCCCACCCGCTGGAAGAAGGCGTCCGTCACCTCTGCCTGGACCTCCATCACGTCCAGGTGGTTCTCCCGGGTGAGGACGATGGCGTAGTGGGGGGCGATGTGCTCCACTTGGAGCAGGGC
>WGCB01000332.1 GCA_015494005.1 Caldilineaceae bacterium | reverse complement strand
CCTGTGGCTCCTCCGGGGAGGGCGGGGCGGGCATGGGATCGGTCTGGGTCTGGCCGTTGAGCATGGGATGGCACTCCTGGGCACGGGTCACACGGCACGCAATGCCTGTGTCGATGAAACACCTGTGCCCAAAGTGTACCTGCTCCCCAGACCGGCATCCATAGGATCAACGCCCGATCCTGGGCCGGGCCGCCCTTCCGCCCTGGGAGTGGCACAGTCCACGGGCGGCGCCAGGGGCCGGGTCCTACACCGCGCCCAGGAGCAGCTCCATCACCCGCTGGTCCAGGGCCTCGTAGGGGAGGGGACGCTTGGCCAGCTCGTCCGGCTGGAAGGGATGCTGCTTCAGCGCCTGGGCCTTCTGGGAGCTGTAGGCCCCCAGGAAGCTCTCCGCCTCTGGGTCCCCCGCGCGGATCTCCGCCAGCAGCTCCTGGATGACCGGGTCCTCCCGGAACTGCCGGGCCTTCTCCCGGAAGACGAGGTAGGAGCGCATACAGCCCCGGGCGAAGGCCTTCACGTCCTCCCGGTCCGCGGTGCGGTAGGCGTGGGCGTCGAAGTGGCGGGGGCCGTCGTAGCCCACGTCCTCCAGGAACTTGACCAGGAAGAAGGCCTGCTTCAGGTTGTGGGAGCCGAAGCGGAAGTCCTGGTCGTAGCGGGCGAAGTTCTGGTCGTTCAGATCGATGTGGAAGAGCTTGCCCGCGTCCCAGGCCTGGGCCACCGCGTGGAGGAAGTTCAGGCCGGCCATGTGCTCGTGGGCCATCTCCGGGTTCACCCCCACCATCTCCGGGTGATCCAGGGTCTGGATGAAGCCCAGCATGGCCCCGGTGGTGGGCAGGAAGATGTCTCCCCGGGGCTCGTTGGGCTTGGCCTCCAGGGCGAAACGCAGGTCGTAGCCCTGATCCAGCACGTAGTCGGAGAGGAAGTTGATGGCCTCCCGATAGCGCTTCAGGGCCTCCTGGGGATCCTTGCTGGCGTCGGTCTCCGTGCCTTCCCGGCCGCCCCAGAAGACGAAGGTCTTGGCCCCCAGCTCCACGCCCAGGTCGATGCCCTGCATGCACTTCTGCAGCGCGTAGGCCCGGACCCGGGGATCGTTGCTGGTGAAGGCCCCGTCCCGAAAGACCGGATGGGTGAAGAGGTTGGTGGTGGCCATGGGGACCACGATGCCCGTCTCGTCCAGGGCCTGCTTGAACTCCCGCACGATGCGGTCCCGCTCCTGGGGCGTGGCGTCGATGGGCACCAGATCGTTGTCGTGGAGGTTCACGCCCCAGGCGCCCACCTCCGCCAGCAGATGGACGATGGCCACCGGCGACATGGGTTCCCGCACCGGCTCGCCGAAGGGATCCCGGCCCACGTTGCCCACGGTCCAGAGGCCGAAACTGAACTTGTCCTCGGGTTTCGGTTCGTACATGAGACGCTCCGTTTCGCTGGTTGTTGGCTGGGTTGATCGGTTGATTCTGCCTGCCTCTACGCCACACCGGAGCGAGCCCGCCCCCGCCGGGAGATGGCGTCCACCAGCACGGCCAGGAGCAGCACCAGGCCGGTGACCACGAACTTGACCCCCGCGCTGAGGCCCAGCAGGCCCATGCCGTTCTCCACGCTGGCGATGACCAGCGCGCCCAGGAAGGCGCTGATCACCCGGCCGCTGCCGCCGAAGAGGCTGGTGCCGCCGATCACCGCCGCGGCGATGGAGTTGAGCATGAGGCTGCCGCCACCGGCTGCCGTGTCCACGGAGCGCAGGCGAGAGGCCAGGATCACGCCGCCCATGCCGGCCATGAAGCTGGAGATCATGAAGACCAGAACCCGGATGCGCTGGACCTGGATGCCGGCCCGGCGGGCGGCCTCGGCGTTGCCGCCGATGGCGTAGACGTAGCGGCCGAAGGGGGTGCGCTCCGCCAGGAAGGTGAAACCCACCAGCAGGATCAGCAGCAGGATGCCCACGAAGGGCACGCCCCGGTCCTGGTTGGCGATGCTGACCACCACGACGGCAGCCAGGATGATGGCCAGGCCCTGCAAGGCCACCACCAGAGCGGGCGTGGAGGCGATGCCTCGACGGCGCCGGGTGTTCCAGCTCATCACCCGGTTGGCCGCGAAGAGGATGGCCCCGCCCACGACCACGATCCAGCCCCAGAGCGCGGGCAGGAAGTAGTTGGCAATGCCGATGATGACAGGGTCCTGGATGATGACGGTGCCGCCGTTGCCGATGAGGATCAGCACCACCCCGTTCCAGATCAGGAAGCCAGCCAGGGTGACCACGAAGGAGGGCAGTTTGAAACGGGTGATGATGAGCCCCTGGACGAAGCCAATGGCCGCGGCGAAGATCAGGGCCGCGATCAGGGCGACGAACCAGGGCCAACCGTCCGGCGGGCGCAGGCGCATGGTCATGAAGACGGCCGCCACCGCGCTCACGTAGCTGATGGAGAGGTCGATCTCACCCAGAAGCAGCACGTAGACCACCCCGATGGCGATGGTGGTGATGCCGGCCATCTGCAGGATGAGGTTGACGAAGTTGCGGGGGGTCAGGTAGTTCTGGTTCAGGGTCTGGAAGATCGTGGCGATGACCAACAGGCCGAGGATGATGGGCAGAGCGCCCAGATCCCCCGCCCGGATCCGCTTCCCGTACTCTCGGAAGTAGCCAGCCAGGGAGAGGCTTTTGCCTCCCAGGACCACACCGCCCTCGGCTGACGAGACTGCTTCGCGTACATCATCCATTTTTCACCATCCCAGGAACATGCCGGAGGGCCCCCGCGGTGATGGCGTGGACGACCTCCTCGTGGGTCGTGTCGGCTGCGATGAACTCCTTGACATTCTGTCCCAGCCGCAGGACCGTGATGCGGTCCGCCACCTCGAAGATGTCGTGCAGGTTGTGGGAGATGAGGACCACGGCCAGGCCGTTGTCCGCCAGCCGCCGCACCAGATCCAGCACCTGGCGGGTCTGGGCCACGCCCAGGGCCGCGGTGGGCTCGTCCAGGATGACCAACTTGGAGTTCCACATGACCGCCTTGGCCACGGCGATGGACTGGCGCTGGCCACCGGAGAGCTCCGCCACCGGCTGGCGCACAGAGCGGATGGTGGTCACCGCCAGGGAGTCCAGGGTCTCCAGGGCCTTGCGCTCCATGGCCGCCTCGTCCAGGCGCCAAGGCTTCTGGATCATCTCCCGGCCCAGGAACATGTTGGCCACCACGTCCAGGTTGTCGGCCAGGGCCAGGTCCTGGTAGACCACCTCGATGCCCAGGGCCGAGGCCTCCCGGGGGTTGTGGATCTGCACCGGCTGGCCGTCGAAGTAGACCTCCCCCTCGTCGAAGGGGTAGATGCCGGCCACCCCCTTGATCAGGGTGGATTTCCCCGCGCCGTTGTCCCCCACCAGGGCCATGACCTCACCCCGATAAGCGGCGAAGTCCACTCGGTAGAGGGCCTGGACCGCGCCGAAACTCTTGGAGACGCCTTTCAACTGCAGAAGGGGTTCTTGTGCCAAAATGCCTCCTCGTCTTTCTTCCAGAAAAGCTGGATCCAGTCTCCGCCTCGGTGCAGGAGAGCGCGGACCGGGCTGGCCCGCGCTCTCTCAGCCGTGTTTCCACAACCTGTCAGAGCCAACATGCCAGGCCGACCGGTCCATGCTCCCCCTGGCCAGCCCAGATGACTTGACAACCTGCGTCTTCACGTGCATTCCTCGGCGTCGTGGATTGCCGCCTCAGCGGTTCTCGGGGCAGTACTGCTCGAACTCGCCCACGCAGATCTCGTCCCAGGTGCGGAAGCCGTCGGCGATGACCGTCTCGGCGATGTTGTCCTTGGTGACGGCGATGGGCGTCAGCTTCATGAAGGGCACGTCGTTCTGGCCGTTGTTGATGGTGTCGTTGGCCAGAGCCGAGACGTCCTCACCTTTCAGCAGGGCGATGGCGGCCTTGGCCGCGGCCTCCGCCTCCAGCTTGATGGGCTTGTAGACGGTCATGGACTGCCAGCCAGAGAGGATGTTCTGGATGCCGCCCACGGTGGCGTCCTGGCCGCTGAGGGGCATGGGATCCATGCCCTGGCTCTTCAGCACGGAGATGACGGAGTTGGCCAGGCCGTCGTTGGCCGCGAAGGTGGCGTCCACGTCCCCGTTGGCCGCGGTCAGGATCTGCTCGAAGATGACCAGGGCCTGCTGGTTGTCCCAGTCGGGCACGGCCTGGTCCGCCACCAGCTCCCAATCACCCGCGTCGTAGTGGGGCTTGGCCACGCTGTAGTAGCCCTCCCGGAAGAGGGTGGCGTTGTTGTCCGTGGGGGAGCCGTTGAGCTGGACCACCCGCTTGGGATCGGCGGGCAGGGCGTTGATCAGGGGCTCCAGGGTCTCGCCCATGAGCCGCCCCACGGCCACGTTGTCGAAGCTCACGTAGATGTCCGCGCCAGGGCCCTCGATGGTCAGGCGGTCGTAGTCGATGACCTTGACGCCCGCGTCCCGGGCCTGGGCGATGATGGCCGCGCCGCTGCCGCTGTCCAGATTCACCAGCAGGATGACCTTGGCCCCGTTGGTGATGGCCTGCTCGGCCTGGGTCTGCTGGGTGCGGGCATCGCCCTCCGCGTTGAGGATGGTGTACTTCACGCCGGCGGCGTCGAAGGCCTGCTCAAAGAAGCGGCGGTCGTCGGCTTCCCAGCGGGCCGAGGAGGCGCTGTCCGGCAGGAGCACGGCGATCATGCCCTCCTCCATGGCCGCGCCGCCTTCCTCAGCGGCCGGGGCTTCGCTGCCCCCGCCCGCCGGGGCCGCGGGCGCTGCCGGTGGCGCGCAGGCCGCCAGGGCCATCATGGTCAAGACGAGCAGAACAATCCAGTATTTGCGCATGGGATTCCTCCAGAAAGGGTGGATGGAAAGAGGTGGAAAACGTTTACAGGGGGGATTCGTTCATCAGTATACGCCACATTTCCTGGCGCATGCAACTGACGAAAAACAATCAGGTTGACACATGGCCTGGAATGTAGCCTCTCACTCGGCCTGCTCCTCCAGGCGCTGGCGCAGGGGCGGGAAGTAGCGCTCGTAGTCGTTCACCAGCAGGTAGAGGGGCGGTTCGTCCTCCTCCACCTGGGGGAAACGGCCCACCGGCTCGTAGAAGCGGTTGTCCGTGTAGTCGTCGTTGACCATGGAGACCTCCCCCACCAGGACCCGGCTTTCCTCGGCCCAGAACTTGTGGTAGAGTCCCGTGGGCAGGGTGATGCTCTCCCCAGGGCTCAGGAGCACCGTGGCGCCCGGGGGGAAGGTGCGACGCACGCCGTCCATACTCACCACGATCTCCGTGTCCGCCAGGCTGCCGTCCTCGGCTGCGTTGTAGAGCTGGATGGCCAGCTTGCCCCCGCCCCGGTTGATGATGTCCTCCGTCTTGACCCAGTGGGTGTGCAGGGGCGTGATCTGGTTCACGTCCACGATGAGGAGCTTCTCCGCGTAGACCTTGCCCTGGCACTTCTCCAGGTTCCGGGGGTTGCCGTTGCGGATGGTGAAGAGGAACAGGCCGAAGTTGCGGTAGTCCCCCTTGCCGAAGTCGGTGATGTCCCACCCCAGGCGGTTCTCCACGATCTCCCATGCCTCCTCCCCCTTCTGAGCCCACTCCTGGGGCGTCCAGTAGGCGAAGGGGGGCAGATGGAAGCAGTGCTCCCGGATGAAGGCATCCGCTTCCCGGATGATTTGGTTGATCTCCGAACGTTTCATCGCTGCCGCCTTTCTGTGTGACCTGATTGGGCGTTGCCCGCACCTGCCCGGCAGGAACGCGCCCGGCTAGTCCAGCCGGAAGCCGATCTTCACCGTCACCTGCCACTCCTTCACGTCTCCCTCCGCGATGCTGCCCCGGATCTCCGACACCTCGAACCAGCGCAGATTGTGCAGGGACTCCCCGGCCTTGACCACGGCGCTGCGGATGGCGTCCTCCAGCCCCTCGTCGGAGGTGCCGGTCACTTCGATCTTTTTGTACACACTGTTGCCCATGACTCGCTCCTTTGGTTGCGCTAGATTGTGGAATGACGGTTGGAATGACGGATCGAACCCTTGCAGACGAGAAGCGCTGCAGGTTCCGTTGACAAGGCGCACAGTGACAAGACGCACAGTGGCAAGACGCACAGTTGGGGGAAACAGAGGGGGTGCCCTCAGTATACCACTTTCTCCCGTTTCCTCCACGCTTCCGGGAAATCCTCCATATCCTCCTTCCATATCTCCGGCACCAGAAAGGAACCACCATGCTCGCCATCCTCTTGCCCGCAACCTCCCTCCCACGGCTCAGGGCCTGGCTCCCCCCCAGCGCCCTCGCCCTCCTGTTGGTGACCGGGTTCCTGGGG
>WGCB01000331.1 GCA_015494005.1 Caldilineaceae bacterium | reverse complement strand
GTATACAAGTGTGAATGACCTGCTCAACCTCTCACCTTGTAATGAACGACCTTGCCTAATAGACCTACTAGAGATAGTGCTAACGAAAGTACAAGCTCACCTACGATCAAAAACGTGTAGACCGCCGTCGTCGATAAAGCTGGTGCATCGCGCGGCACAATGGCTATCACAAGCCCTATAAACAGCAATCCCGCCAAACTTGTGACAAGAAACGTGCAGCGTGGACAATTGGGTAACAGGATACGGACGAAAACCCCACTTACAAGACCTATGACTATGGACACCACGGCGAAATCAGTCCATGTTTCTAGTAGATCTTTATAATCCGCACCTAATGTGATTGTCCATGCGAAGCCGTTTATTGTCGTATGAACAGCGAGGCTGCCAAGAACACCCCAAATAACGAACTTTTCATACCTGTGCTGATGATTCATGGCAATGGCTCCATATCCCGCAATTGCTGACTGATTCGAGGATTTCCATCCCCTTTAATGTACTTGTTCCAATTGTACGCTCCTGCCTTGAATACGTTCCACTTTCCCGGCTCGATAGCAAACAGATCATGCGGATTGCCTCGCACCGCCGGGTCCTGGAAGATGGTCTGCACCTTGCCCTTGCCGTCATGATAGTACGCCTCTGCCCAAGGGAATCCGTCCCGAATGAACGAGCTATCCCATCCCCCCTTCCCGTCCGGGCGGAAAGTCATCGTGCCGTTGATGTGAGGCGCTGCATCCATCTTGTCCAACGGTCCTGAAACCACCAGATCATATTGCACGGTAATCGAACCGTCCTCTCCTTTACTGACAGACCAGGTGTTCTTTTCACTCGGCTCCGTCCACACATAGGCTTCATGACCGGCGATGCTGGCCGGATAAATGTAGCCGCTCGGGTTCATATGGGTTTCGGCCTCCCCGGTATTCGTATCGATCCAAGTATACCCTCGAGACTGGGAAGGATCACTGTTGCTACTGAAGCCTCTGCCGTCGCCGTGGAGGGTGAAGGGTCCTGCGGAAACCCGTGGTGGCTTGATGAACAAGGCCACACAGATCGTCGGCCCTTTCTCTTTGGGCGGGGCGGGACAGTGCCCGTCCGGATCCGCATACTTGAGCGGATTTCCCCGCGCGTACAGGAACCGGTTGTAGTCGATGATCGCACCTGCATCCGGCACCACCGTGTCCGGGCTCAGGAAGGTCCCCAGGGCGGGGTCGTAGTAGCGGGCGCTGTAGTAGAGCAGCCCCATTCCGTCCGCCTTCTGGCCGGTGAAGGTACGGTCCGTGGGCCGCGTCCGCCGTCACCCTTGCCCGTCACCGGCCCCTTCGCTCCGGTCCGCCCTCGGTGGGGCCGGCTTCCTCCCAGGCTTTCGCTTGCGGGGCTTCTTGGGCGGCCTGGCCTCTTCCTCCATCCCAGGCAAAAGGCGCACGGTCATGATGCCTCGCTCCAGGTCCACCTCCTGGACCACGTCCGCGATGGCGGGGATGAGCAGGTCCCGGCCCTGGTTCACCCCTTCCTGCACCTCCACCACGTAGACATCGTTGGCTCCCGTGACCAGCACGTCCTTGATCACGCCCAGGGGGCGGCCTTCTTCCGTCTGCACGGTCAGGCCCAGGAGGTCGTGGATCCAGTAGACCCCCTCCTCCAGCTCCTTGGCCTCCTCTTCGGGGATATAGAGCCACTCTCCCCGCAGCTCCTCGGCCGCGGGGCGTCCCTCCACCCCCTCCAGGCCCACCAGCAGCCGGCCTTTGTGAGGGCGCACGCTGGTCAGCGTGACGGGGATCAGCTCCTCGCCCAGGTACATGACCGCGCCAGGGGCGAAACGCTCCGGGAAGTCGGTGTGCAGCTCCACCTTCACCTCCCCTTTCAGGCCGTGGACCCCCACGATCCGCCCCACGATGAGGTAGCCCTCCGGGATGAAGACCGGGCGGTTGTAGTAGGTGTAGGTCTGGCGGCGCCGACGGGTGGTTCCTCTTCTGGGTCGTTTCGGTTCGTTGGTCATGGGATGATTTAGTCGTGGATTCGGTGTCCTGTTAACACAAAAACAGCGAAAGGCACGGAGCCCCCGCTGTTCTGTGGTCCGGCTATCTGGATGGCGCCCGACTGGGCTGGGTGCGGCTTAGCGGATGCGCAGGATCACCTGCTGGTGACGGCGCAGGGCCGCGGCCTGGAGCACGGAGCGCATGGCGTTGGCCACCCGCCCTTGCTTGCCGATGACCCGGCCGGTATCCTCCGGCGCCACCTGCAGCTGGATCACCATGCCGTCCCGGATGCGGCGGCTGGATACCCGCACCGCGTCTGGGTTTTCCACCAGGTTGCGGGCCATGAATTTGACCAGGTTTTCCATCCGGTTTCTCCTTCCCAGGCAGCGGGGCGACGCGGAGGCGAGCCCCCTGCTCTCCGCTGACGTCCCGAGGGACAATGGGCTTCCAGGGCTGCGGCTGCCCAGCCTTGGTCTGGCCGTGGGCCTATCAGGCAGCCGGCTCGGTGACCTCTTCTGTGGCCTCTGCGGTCTCGGCTTCTGGGGCCTCGGGCTGGGCGGCGAGCTTGCCCTGTTCGTCCAGCACGCCCACCTTCTTCAGCAGCCGGGCCACGGCGTCGCTGGGCTGGGCGCCCTTGCTGATCCAGTAGGCGGCCCGGTCCGTCTTGATCTCCACAGTCTCCGGGTCGGTCAGCGGGTTGTAGAGCCCGATGGTCTCGATAAAGCGGCCGTTGCGGGCTTCCCGCTGGTTGGCCACCACCACCCGGTAGACGGGCTTCTTTTTGGCGCCCACGCGGCGCAGACGAATTCGTACCACGGTCTTTTGCTCCTTGGAAATGAAAAACGGCGAATGGTTGTCGGTTTCGGTTGCTGTGTTTGTTGCTCTGTTTCGGGAGGCCAGAAGCTGGAAGAACCCAGCCTAGCCGCCAAAGAGATCCATCAAGCCGCCCAGGTTGGGGCCTCGTCGGCCCCGGTGACGGCCCTTCTTCTTGGAGCCCGTGAGCCCCAGCTGCTTCATGAGCTTGCGCATCTCTCGGAACTGCTTCACCAGCGCGTTCACGTCCTGGACGGTGGTGCCGCTGCCCCGGGCGATGCGGCGGCGGCGGCTGGCGTTGAGCAGGGCCGGGTTGCGCCGCTCCTGCCGGGTCATGCTGTTGATGATGGCCTCCACCTGCTTCAGGTTCTTCTCGGCCATCTGGGGGTCCACCGCCTTGGCCATCTTGTTCATGCCCGGGATCATCCCCAGGAGGTCGGTGATGGGCCCCAGCTTCTTGATCTGCTTGAGCTGCTGCAGGAAGTCCTCGAAGTCGAAGTCGCCATAGGCCAGCTTCTCCTCCATGGCCCGGGCTTCTTCCTCGGTGATGGCCTCCTGGGCCCGCTCGATGAGGGTGAGCACATCCCCCATGCCCAGGATGCGGTTGGCCAGGCGATCCGGCTGGAAGGGCTCCAGGCCGTTGAGCTTCTCGCTGGTGCCCAGGAACTTGATAGGCACCCCCGTCACCTGGCGGATGCTCAGGGCCGCGCCGCCCCGGGCGTCGCCGTCGATCTTGGTCATGATCAGGCCGGTGATGGGCACCCGCTCGTGGAAACCCTGGGCCACCCGCACCGCCTCCTGGCCGGTCATGGCGTCCACCACCAGGAGCACGTCCCTGGGCTGGGTGACCATGCGCACCTGCTCCAGCTCCTGCATCATCTGCTCGTCGATCTGCAGGCGGCCGGCCGTGTCCAGGATGACCACGGTGTAGGCCTTCTCCCGGGCGTGGCGCAGGGCGTTCTTGGCGATGGTGGAGGCCGGCACCTCCGTGCCTTCGCTGTAGACCGGGATGTCGATCTGCTCGCCCAGGATCTGGAGCTGCTTCACTGCGGCGGGGCGGTAGATGTCCGCGGCCACCAGCAGGGGGCGCTGACCGTTCTTGCGCAGGTGCAGGGCCAGCTTGGCCGCGGTGGTGGTCTTGCCCGATCCCTGGAGGCCCACCAGCATGATCACGTTGGGCGGCGGCCCGGAGAGATCCAGGGGAGCCGGCTTGCCCAGGAGCTCGATGAGCTCCTCGTGGACGATCTTGATCACCTGCTGGGCCGGGGTCAGGCTCTCCATCACCTCCACGCCGATGGCCCGCTCCTTGACCCGAGCCACGAAGTCCTTGACCACCTTGTAGTTGACGTCGGCCTCCAGCAGGGCCAGACGCACCTCCCGCAGGGCGGCGTTGACGTCGGCTTCGGTCAGTTTGCCTTTGGTGGCCAGCTTGTCAAAGACGGCCTGCAGCTTGTCGGATAGGCTTTCAAACACCGGCTGGGTTGTCCTCGTGTTGCGTTCTCAATTTCAAGCACAATTTCGGGCACAAAGAAACGCCCCATGAGCCGCGTGCAGCTCACAGCCCATGTCCAGGGCGCTGTCGACCTTTAATTTTACTGGATCTGCCCCGCCAGGTCAAAAAGAATGGAGGGGAAACCGTGCAACGATCGGGGATCGGGAGCGCCGGGAGAATGCTTCCCCGGTTATCTTCCAACTTCCAACTCCCAACTCCCAACTCCCAACTTCCAACTCCCGGGCTCATCAATCCCCGCTGGTCGGGTTGGGCGACTGCCGGGTGGTGCGCCAGTAGACCTCGTGGACCCGCTGCAGCGCGGTGACGTTGGTGAAGATGGCCAGGACCCAGAGGGCCGGCAGCATCCAGCCGGTGATCAGCCCGGTGATGAGGATGGTGAGCCGCTCCGGCCGCTGCAGGATGCCCACCTTGCACTCGATCTGCAGGCTCTCGGCCCGGGCCCGGGTGTAGCTCACCATCAGGGAGCCCACCAGGGTGAGGAAGATGAGGAAGAGCTCCGTGCGGGCCTGGGGCTGGAAGGTGATGTAGTAGAAGGCCAGGGCCAGCAGGGTGACGCTCTCCGAGTAGCGATCCAGGGTGCTGTCCAGGAAGGCGCCGAACTTGCTCATCTGGTTCGTCTCTCGGGCCAGGGCGCCGTCCAGCATGTCGAAGAGGGCGGCCAACGTCAGGAGCACGCCCCCCCAGCGCAGATGCCCCGCCGCCAGCACCAGCGCGGAGAGGACGGTCAACGCGAAGCCGGTGTAGGAAAGGGCATTGGGGGTGATGCCGGTCTTCTGGAGCAACCGGGCCAGACGGATCAGAGGCCCTCTGAAAAAGGCACGCCCATATTTGGATACCATAGCTCACCACTTTCTGTTGAGATCTTGCCGCAGAAAATCCAGCTTCCCTGGCGCGACGCAGCACGGGACAATCTTACCCCGGAGGGGACTTCTCGTCAAAAGCGGGAAGGTTCCCCCCAGGTTCTCTCCACGCATTGTTGATGGGTCGGGCGCTGGGGCGGCTGGGCGTCGAGACGCGCCGGGCGTTGAGAGGGGCCGAGCTTCGGTGATATAATTCAGGCAGAGGCGACCGAATCGACAACCCCGCTGGGAAAGGAGCATCCGTGGAGTGGCCAAAGTGGCGTCCCGATCGACCCTTCCACCGGTTCCGGGATGAGGCATCCCCTGGGCCGGAGCTGTACCAGGCTGCCAGCCAGCTCCTCCTGGAATCCCGGAGCACGGTGGTGCTCACCGGCGCGGGGATCAGCACCCCCTCGGGCATCCCCGACTTCCGCAGCCCGGGCTCGGGCCTCTGGGAGTATGTGGATCCCATGGACGTGGCCTCCATCTGGGGCTTCCGCTCGGATCCAGCCCGCTTCTACCGCTGGATCCGGCCCCTGGCCGCCAAGATGCAGGCCGCCCAGCCCAACCCGGCTCACCTGGCCCTGGCCCAGCTGGAGGAGCTTGGCCTGGTCCACACCATCGTGACCCAGAACATCGACGACCTGCACAGCCAGGCCGGATCCCAGCGGGTGCTGCACCTCCACGGCCAGACCCAGCAGGCGGTCTGCCTGGAGTGCGGCCTGGAACAGCCCGCTCAGGAGCTCTGGGAGACCCTGCTCCAGGACGAGGACGCCCTGCCCCACTGCCCGGAGTGCGCCGGCCTGCTGAAGCCGGACGTGGTCCTCTTCGGCGAGGCCCTGCCCCCGGCCCTCCTCGCGGAGGCCCAGCAGGCCGCCCTGAGCTGTGACCTGATGGTGGTGGCCGGCAGCAGCCTGGAGGTCATGCCTGCCGCGGATCTGCCCCTGCTGGCCAAGCGCCGGGGGGCTCGCCTCCTCATCCTCAACCTGGGCCAGACCCTGGCCGATTCCCGGGCCGATCTGGTCATCCGGGAGGATCTGGCCATCTCCTTGCCGGCCATCGCCGCCCTCTGTGCCCAGGCCTTGGACCAGACATCCTAGCTCCAAGCTTTTCACACACAGAGACGGGGCCGCCGATCCCATCGGCAGCCCCGTTTTTTCATGGGATGGACCCCGCTCACCCTGGCCTTGCCAGCGCCGGGTGAATCCCGGGGACCGTCGTCCCGCTCAGCGCCGCAGATAGGGTAGGTAGATCCGCCCCGCGGCCTTGAGCAGGCGGACGGGCACGAAGACTGCGTTTTCCGCCGTGTCCCCGGCCCGCTCGTCCGCGATGATCACCAGCATGGCCTCCGCGGAGCTGCCGCTCACCTGGGTGGGATCCCCGCTGATGACGATGCTGTCGGGCACGGTGTTGCCGGCGGAGGCGGCGCCGGCCCAGGCCACGCCGGAAGGCCAGCTCTTGGCCCCGGTGGCGCTGGGGCTCACCGCAGGCAGGGCCACGGAGAACTCCTCGCCCAGGCTGTTGCGCAGGACCAGCTCTCCCTCCGGGCTGATGTAGCCGAACTGAGGCGTCTGGCCCAGGGCCTTCCGAGCCGCGCTGAAGGAGGGCATGTCCAGGATGGCCGCGGAGTAGACCAGGCCACTCAGCCCCTGGATGCTCACCGTCTCGGTCACCGTGGCCGTGAAGGGGCTCATGGAGATCAGGCCCACGCTCAGGGGCGTGACGGTGAAGTCCGCCGGGGTGACGGTCAGGTTGATCACGATGTCGTAGGGCGCGTTCTGGACGTTGGTGTTGGTGGAGGTGATGCGGATGCGCCCGGTGTACTCCCCTGGGGTGAGGTTGGTGGCGTCGATGCTGTTGATGAAGATGGTGGCCGGCGTGGTCGTGCCGCCCACGGAGAAGGTGAACCAGTCCGCCGTCCCCACCTTGCTGGCCGTGAAGGGGATGTTGCCGCCGCTGCCTACGTTCTTCAGTTCCACAGCAATGGTGCTGGGGAAGGCGGTGCCAGCCTTCAGTTCCAAGTCAATGGGGTTGGGATCCGCCTGGAAGCGCGGGCCCGCCGAGAAGCCGTCCCCATCCAGGTTGGCCACCCGCAGGCTCTTGCTGTTGGTGCTCAGGTTGGCATAGTCCGTGGACAGGGTGGTGTCCCCAGTCTCCGGCGCATAGAAGTTGCGGATGCGGTTGTTGCGCATGACCAGGACCTCGTCCTTGCCGTCCCCGTCCACGTCACCGGCCGCGCCCACCTTGTAGCCGTTGTCGCTGTCCAGGTCCGCCTTGAACTCGGGCAGGGTGTCCGAGCCCCGGTTGATCATGAAGAGGCGCGGGCTGGTGGCACTGGAGGGTACATCCCGCAGCCAGAAAAGCTCGTCATCCCCGTTGCCGTTCACGTCAGCCATGAAGAGGAACTTCGGATGGGGGAAGAAGTGGAGACTGTCGTCGTTCTGGTCCGTCTCCTCGATGAGCCACTGGTTGTTCTTGAACTGGTAGATGAGCAGGGATGGGCTCTCCGCGGTGCCCTGGAAGGTGCGGGCGATGGCCACCTCTCCGGTGCCCCCCGCGTACATCTGGCCGATGGCCGCATGGACGTAGGTGAAGAGGCTGTTCCCGGCCCGGCTGAAGATGAGGTTGAGGTTGTTGTCCACCTCCCGGGCATCCACCCGGTAGTCCACGTCCCGGATGAGGACCACATCATCCGAGCCCACGTTGTTGATGTTGCCCACGGCCACGAACTTCCAGGGCGCGCCGTAGCCCTGATCCAGGTGGGTGGTCCAGGCGGTGCCTTTGCCGTTGGTGGTCTTCAGGACCTGCAGCCGGTAGGTGATGGCCCCTTCGTTCACGGCGAAGCCCACGATGATCTCGTCTCCGGCCACGTTTTGGTCCATGTTCCCCGCGCCGATGATGTTGGGCACCCCTGGCAAGGGCTGCTCGTAGAGCCGCTTCCAGGGGACCAGGTCGATCTCCCCGTCCGCGTCCCCGGCGGTGTTGGGGTAGACCGGGTCGAAGACCGTGAGCTTGTTGCTGGCGATGGCCACGATCTCCTGGTCACCGTCGTTGTCGAAGTCGCCGGTGGCGATGTCGAGCCAGCCGCTGTCTGGGCTCTGCCACTTGATCTGCTGGCTGCCGGCCGGTACGTTGGGGTCGATCACCTTGATGACGCCCGAGCTGTCGATGTAGATGATCTCGTCGTCCTGGGTGGCGGCAGGGCTGGTTTCCGCGCTCTGGGCCGGCCTCAGGGGCAGGGCCAGGGTGACCAGCCAGGCCAACGCCAGAGCCAGATGCAGGGCTCGGCGGTGTTCCCTCAGTTGGATGCGCATGGCAGTTCTCCTTGTGCAAGTGTGTTGTTCGTGCAACGGGTCTGTGCACTTTTCTGTGCGATGTTCTGGGCGACGTGTTGTACAGGTTTCTCGGTCAATGCTGAAGATGGTCTCTCCAGAAACGGATGACGGATGTCCGCGCAGGGCGGGACATCCGGCTCGGGGGAGAGGCGCTGGGCCTCGGCTATGCAGTTCGATACAGCAGGACCTGGGTGCTGGCAGGCAGGATTATAGCATAGCCTGAAGGGTGGGGCCGAATCCCAATCGATCCTCGTATGCGCTGTTTACGCTCCGTTTGGACACCGGTTTGCCCATGATTTCCCCACCCGACTTCCACTCCAGGGCGTGGAGGGGCGCGGCGACTGTCCGGCATGAAATTCTGCGGCGCGAGGAGGCGTCCACGTTGACGATTCCCCCAAATGGGAGTATGCTGTTTTCAGTGGGAAGCACCCATCCAATGTCAATCATCAAAGGAGATGGTAGCTATGACAACCCCAATTCGCGTCGCTGTGACCGGTGCCGCCGGCAACATCGGTTACGCTCTCCTCTTCCGCATCGCCAACGGTGACCTCTTCGGCCCCGACCAACCCGTGATCCTGCAGCTCCTGGAGATCCCCCCGGCCATGAAGGCCCTGGAGGGGGTGGCCATGGAGCTGGACGACTGTGCCTTCCCCCTCCTGGCGGACATGGTCCTGACGGACGACCCCAACCAGGCCTTCAAGGACGCCAACTGGGCCCTGCTGGTGGGCGCCCGCCCCCGGAGCAAGGGCATGGAGCGCAAAGATCTCATCAGCGTCAACGGCCCCATCTTCGTGACCCAGGGCAAGGCCCTGAACGACAACGCCGCCTCGGACATCCGGGTGCTGGTGGTGGGCAACCCGGCCAACACCAACTGCCTCATCGCCATGAGCAACGCCCCGGACATCCCCAACGAGCGCTTCACCGCCATGACTCGCCTGGATCACAACCGGGCCATGAGCCAGCTGGCCCACAAGGCCGGCGTGCCCGTTACCCAGGTGAAGAAGGTGACCATCTGGGGCAACCACAGCTCCACCCAGTACCCGGACGCCTACCACGCGGAGATCGGCGGCCGACCCGCGCCGGAGGTGATCAACGACGATGCCTGGATCAAGGAGGTCTTCATCCCCACCGTCCAGAAGCGGGGCGCGGCCATCATCGCCGCCCGAGGACACAGCAGCGCGGCCAGCGCGGCCAACGCCGCCATCAACCACGTGCAGAGCTGGTACCACGGCACCCCGGAAAACGACTGGGTGAGCATGGCCATCCCCAGCACCGGCGCCTACGACACGCCCAAGGGCGTCATCTTCAGCTACCCGGTGACCATCAAGAACGGGGTCTACCAGGTGGTGGAGGGACTGCCCCTGAGCGATTTCGACCGGGAACGGCTGTCCATCACCGGCCAGGAGCTGCTGGAGGAGCGGGCCACGGTGGCGGATCTGCTGCCCGGCTGATCCTGGCCCCCGAAATGGGGTCGGCAGATCGCTTTTCAGCAGACCGTTCTAGACGCCAACATCCCCGGTGCGAACCCGCACCGGGGATGTTTTTTGCCAGGATGTTCCGTGGCCAGGTCGGCGTTCCGTGGACGTGGTCAGATGGGGCGCACGCTGCGGAGGGTCAGCTCCATGAGGGCCCGGTGGGTGCCCACCGCGGCGGGCCCGGTGGCGCCGGGAGGCGGCCGCAGCTGCCGGTAGCGGCCATCCGGGAGCATCTCCCAGGCCTGGCGCCGGTCCTGGAGGCAGATCTCCAGGATCTGCCACAGCTGCGCCTGCAGCGTGGGATCCTCCACCGGGGTGACGGCCTCCACCCGGTTGCTCAGGTTGCGGGTCATCCAGTCCGCGCTGCCGATGAAGTAGCGGGGCTGACCGCCGTTTTCGAAATAGAAGATGCGGTGGTGCTCCAGGAAGCGGCCGATGATGCTGATGACCCGGACGTTCTCGCTGATCCTTGGCAGCCCGGGGCGGATGCGGCAGTTGCCCCGCACGATGAGGTCCACCTGCACCCCGGCCTGGCTGGCCTCGTAGAGCTTGCGCACCATGGCCGGGTCGTCCAGTCCGTTCATCTTGGCGATGATCCGGGCCGGCCGGCCCGCCAGCGCGTTGGCGATCTCCGTGTCCATCATCTCGGTGAAGCGCTGGCGCATGTTCACCGGGGCCACCAGCAGCTTGCGGTAGTGTTGCTGGCGGCTGTACCCGGTGAGGAAGTTGAACAGGTCCATCAGGTCCGCGCCCAGCTCCGGCTGGGAGCTCAGGAGGCCCAGATCCGTGTAGAGGCTGGCGGTCTTGGGGTTGTAGTTGCCCGTGCCGATGTGGATGTAGGCCCGCAGGCCCTCCTCTTCCTCCCGCACCACCAGGGTGGTTTTGGTGTGGGTCTTCAGGCCCACCAGGCCGTAGGCCACGTGGCAGCCCGCGTCCTCCAGGGTGCGAGCCCAGGCGATGTTCCGCTCCTCGTCGAAGCGGGCCTTCACCTCCACCAGGACAGCCACCTGCTTGCCCCGGTCCGCCGCCTGGATCAGCGCCTGGACGATGGGGGAATCCGGGCTGGTCCGGTAGAGGGTCATCTTGATGGCCAGCACCTGGGGATCCCGGGCTGCGGACTCGATGAACTGCTGGGTGCTGGTGACAAAGCTGTGGTAGGGGTGGTGGACCAGGATGTCCTCTTTGCGGACGATGTTGAAGATCTCGCTGGGCCGGGACTGGCTGCTCAGCCCGGTGAGGGCCGGGTGGGTGACCGGCGTCCAGGGCTCGTATTTCAGGTGGGGCAGGTTGAGGTCCGTCAGGGGGAAGAGATCCGCCAGGCCCAGGGGCCCCCGCACCTCGTAGAGGTCGATCTGCTCCAGGCCCATCTCCTGGAGCAGGATGGTGCGGATCTTCTGGGGCATCTCCTGGGCCACCTCCAGGCGCACGATGGGCGCGAAGCGGCGCTCCCGCAGCTCCTCGCTGATCAGCTCCAGCAGATCGTCCGCCTCTTCTTCGTTGCGGGCGATGTCCGCGTTGCGGGTCACCCGGAAGGGATAGGCCGCCTGGATCTCCATGCCCGCGAAGAGGGTGTCCAGGTTGTGGATGATGACCTGCTCCAGGGGCACGAAGCGATAGCCCGGCTCCACCTGCACCCAGCGAGGCCGGTTGGGGGGCACCTTCACCCGGGCGAAGCGCTCCTCCCCGTTCTTGGGGTCCCGCAGGACCACGGCCAGGTTCAGGCTCAGGTTGCTGATGAAGGGGAAGGGGTGCCCCGGGTCCACTGCCAGGGGGGTGAGGATGGGGTAGATCTCCTCCCGGAAGAAGGCGTCCAGCTTGTCTCGCTCCTGGGGGCTGAGCTCCGCGTAGCCCAGGAGCCGCACCCCTTCCTGGGCCAGCCGAGGCAGCACCTCGTCCAGGAAGCAGTCGCTCTGCACCTCGTTCATGGCGTGGACGGCCTTGGAGATGAGCCGGATCTGGAACTCGGGCGTCCAGCCGTCCAGGGTCAGGTTGGCCACCCCCGCGGCCTGCTGCCGTTTCAGCCCGCCCACCCGCTTGCGGAAGAACTCGTCCAGGTTGCTGCCGGTGATGGCCAGGAACTTCACCCGCTCCAGCAGGGGCGTGCGGTCGTCCAGGGCCTCGTGGAGCACCCGCCAGTTGAAGTCCAGCCAGCTCAGCTCCCGGTTGTAGATCTCCGGCGAGGTGCTCAGCTCGTCCAGGGAGAGGGTGGCGATGTCCACGTTGGGGACGTAGACCGGCTCCGGCGGCAGGATCCGGAAGGGGTCCTCGGGGGGTGGAGCCGGGCGCGTCTCGGCTGCCGGCGCCTCCGCTTCCTGGACTGGTGCGTCCTGGGCGGGTGACACCGAGGCGAGAGAGTCCGGTGGGGAGGGGGAGCGGCTCTCTCGGGTGTGGTCTGCGGGTGATCGAGAAGAAGACATGCGGAACCTCAAGCGGATCGAGAAAGAAATCGTGGATGAAACAACGGGAAAGCGCGGGGGCTCCAGGCCCTGGGCCTGCGCGGTTTGATTTTTTCCAGTTTCCTCGTTATTGTAAGTGCTCTTTCACCTTTTGTCGAGGGATTTCGCCAATTTCCTCCGCCACCCCCAGCACAGGAGTCGATCCATGAGCGCAATCGCCACTATCGTCGTTTTTCTGCCCTTCATCTCCATCATCTGGCTGGCCAACCTGGCCGACGGCCGCCGGGAGCGGGGAGAATCCGGCGCCACGGCCGCGCTGATCGCCTATCTCCTGCTGGGTGGTTTCTACGGCCTGCTGGTCTTCATGGGGCTGCTCCTGCAACTGGCCGGCCCCTTGATCCGGCAGAGTCCGGCCCTGGAACAGACGGGCATCGACCCAACCTTGATGCAGGACGTGGTCGCCTCCCTGCCCATCCTGGGCCTGGGCATGTGGCTGCCCTCGCTGATCGCCCTGCTCCTGCTCCTGCCGCCAGTGCGCCGAGCCCTGGCCCGCTTCATCCCCATCGAACCGGCCAGCACCGTCCACGCGGTGGCCCTCTCCTACACCATGCTCATCGTCATCAACATGGCCTTGACCTTGGGTGTGGGGCTGGAAAACCTGAGCGAATCCCTGGCGGCTCAGGGGGAGACAGGGGCTGTGGGGCTGGCGGACCTCTGGACCCAGGAGCTGATGATGGCCTTCTGGGCGGTCATCGGGGTGGGATGGCTCTCCCGGCGATCCTTGGCCCAGGTCCTGGCCCGGCTGGGGATCGTGAAGCCCACCAGGCGAGAGGTGCTCATCGGGGTGGGGACGGCGCTGGTCATGGTGCCGTTGGTGCTGACCTTGGAGGCCCTGGCCGCCCAGTTCGGCTTCGGCCCGGAGGAAGCGGTGGAGGATCTCATGGAGCAGCTCCTGGGCGGGCTCTTCTCCAGCCTGCCCGGGGTGCTGAGCATCGGCCTGGCCGCGGCCATCGGCGAAGAGACCCTCTTCCGGGGAGCACTCCAGCCCCGTTTCGGCCTGGTCCTGACCAGCCTCATGTTCGCCCTGGTGCACAGCAACTACGGCGTCTCCACCGCCACCCTAGTGGTCTTCATCCTGGGCCTGGTCCTGGGCATCCTGCGCAGGCGCTACAACACCACCACCTCCATGATCGCCCACGCCACCTACAACACCACCCTGGCCTCTCTGAGCTACCTGGGGCTCCAGTTCCTCCAGAACCAGTGACGGCCTCGCCGCCCATCCCGGAAGATCAGCCCATCAGCTTGCGATAGAGTGCCTCCTGCCGGGCCATGGCCTGCCGGTAGCGGGCGTGGCGCGCCTGGGAGGGCCAGGCTGTGCGGCCCACAGGGGGAGGGGGCAGGTCGTCCAGCCGCAGGCGCCCCAGCGCCTGGAGGGCCAGCAGCGCCGCGCCTCGGCTGGTGGCCTCTCGGATCTGGGTCAGGTGGACCGGTCGATCCAGCACGTCCGCCAGGATCTGCCGCCAGTAGGGGGCCGTCTCCAGGGCGCCGCC
>WGCB01000330.1 GCA_015494005.1 Caldilineaceae bacterium | reverse complement strand
TCCCCCAACTGCCCCACGTACTCCCCCTCTTCCACGATGACCCGGCCCCGGAGCAGGACTGTCCGGGGCCAGCCTGTCACCTGCATGCCCTCGTAGGGGGTCCAGTCCGCGGCCTCGTGCAGGGTCTCCGTGCTGATGACCTTCTCCTGGTGCGGGTCGAAGATCACCACGTCCGCATCGTAGCCCGGCGCCAGGACCCCCTTGCGGGTCAGCCCCATGAGCCGGGCCGGGTTGGTGGCGCAGACCTGGACCCAGCGCTCCAGGGAGAGCCGCCCCTCGTTGACCCCAAAATGGTGGACCAGGGAGAGCCGGGCCTCGATGCTGGGCACGCCCCCGGGGATCTGGGTGAAGTCGGGCTGCTGCTTCTCCTCCCGGGTCCAGGGGCAGTGATCCGTGCTCACCACCTGGAGGTCGTCGTCGGCCAGGGCCAGCCAGAGGGCGTCCTGGTCCTCGTGGCTGCGCAGGGGCGGCGCGCAGACGAAGAGCTCCCCCTCGGGTCCCTCCAGCTCCGCCGCGGTGAGGAGCAGGTACTGGGGGCAGGTCTCCCCGAAGATGGTCACCTCCCGCAGCTGAGCCGAAACGATCTCCGCCACGGAATCGGCACACCCCACGTGGAAAATGTAGAGCGGACACTCAGCCTGGTGGGCCAGCTCCGCGGCCCGATGCACGGCCGTGGCCTCCAGCCGGGCCGGCCGGGTGCGCTCGTGCCAGATGGGCTCGATGTGCCCCGCCAGGAGGGCCTCCTCCCGCAGCCGATCCAGGACCGGGCCGGTCTCGCTGTGGAGGACCACTCGTCCCCCAGCCGCGCCCACCACCTTCATGGAGCGGTAGAGGGAGACGTCGTCCAGCATCATGCCCTCATAGGCCTGGTACATCTTGAAGGTGGCACAGCCGGCCTCGACGACCGCGGGGACCTCCACCAGCCGCTCCTCCTCCGCGCCGTGCCAGGTGGGCACGGTCATGTGCAGGCCGAAATCGATGGCCACGTGCCCTTCCGCCTCCCCCCGGCGGGCGGCCAGGGCCTCCAGCATGGCCTGGTGGGGCTTGGGCTCCACGAAGTCGATGACCGTGGTGGTGCCGCCGCAGGCCGCGGCGATGGTGCCGGTCTCGAAGGTGTCCGTGCTCACCCGGCCGGCCAGGGGCATCTGCAGGTGCACGTGGGGGTCCACGCCCCCGGGGATCACGTAGCAGCCCTGGGCGTCCAGGATCCGGCGGCCCTCCAGCCCCAGGCCGATGGCCGCGATGCGTTCGCCCTCCACGGCCAGGTCCGCCTGGAAGGTCCCGTCACCGGTGATGAGCAGCCCGTTCTTGATGACCAGATCGTACATGGGTTTTTCTGTCCAGGAGTTGGGAGTTGGAAGTTGGAAGCTGGAGGTTGGAAGTCGGCTCAGGGGACGGAGGACGGTGGACGGCAGACGGCGGTCCCGAAGTCCTAATCCACCGATCATCCAATCACCTGTCTCGGCTTTCGATTACCCCGCCCCGATCTTCAATCTTTGCTCTCTTTGCCCTCCGGCACGAAGACCCGCAGGAGCTCACTGGCCTCCTCTGCCTGGACGCGGAAGTCGCCCAGTGCGGCCGGCAGCAGGGTCCAGCCCACGCCGGTCAGCTCCAGGGGCTCCCCCTGCCAGTGGACCGCGGCCCGTCCCTTGAGCACGGCCCAGATCTCGAAGGTCTCCCCATCGCACCGGCCAGGGAAGGAAGCCCCCGGGGCCATCTCCAGCCGCTCGGTGCGGAAGTAGGGGCAGTGGACCAGGAGCTCCCGCTGGATGCCGTCGCGCTCCAGGGGCTGGGGAATCACCGGGCCTGGCTCCACCATCTCCCAGTTGATCACCTCCAGAGCCTTCTCGATGTGCAGGGGGCGGGGTTTGCCGTCCGGCCCCACCCGGCCCCAGTCGTAGATCCGGTAGGTGACGTCGCTGTTCTGCTGGATCTCCGCCACGATGATGCCCGGCCCCAGGGAGTGGACCGTGCCTGGGGGCACGAAGATCACGTCCCCGGGGCGGACCTGGACCCGGTGCAGCAGCTCCGCCACCCGGTCCTCGGCCACGGCCTGGCGGAAGGCCTCCGGCGTGACCCCAGCCTTGAGCCCGTAGATGAGCTCCGCGCCGGGCCTGGCGTGGAGCACCACCCACATCTCCGTCTTGCCCAGCTCGCCCTCGTGCTCCAGGGCGTAGCGGTCGTCCGGGTGGACCTGGACCGAGAGCCACTGGTTGGCGTCCAGCAGCTTGATGAGCAGGGGGAACTTGCCCAGCTCCAGGGCCTGGCGGCTGCGCCGACCCACCAGATCCAGGCCCAGCTTCTCCTGGACCTGGGGCAGGGT
This sequence comes from Caldilineaceae bacterium, assembly GCA_015494005.1. Taxonomy (GTDB): domain Bacteria; phylum Chloroflexota; class Anaerolineae; order Caldilineales; family Caldilineaceae; genus S144-5. The sequence goes on along the minus strand of WGCB01000330.1, from coordinate 28 downwards.
GAGGCCAGCCAGAGGCCCGTTCTTCACT
>WGCB01000329.1 GCA_015494005.1 Caldilineaceae bacterium | reverse complement strand
GCAGCTGCCCCGTGCACTCCCCGAAGCCCACCCGGTAGCCCTCGCCCTGGCACCAGCCGGTCATGACCACCGTGTCCCCGTCCGCCAGGAAGGCCCGCTGGCTGCCGTCGGGCAGGGTGATGGGCCGGGTGCCCCGCCAGGCCAGCTCCAGCATGGAGCCGTAGGAGTCGGGCGTGGGTCCGCTGATGGTGCCGGAGGCCAGGAGATCCCCGGGGCGCAGGTTGCAGCCGGTGATGGTGTGGTGGGCCACCTGCTGGCACATGTTCCAGTAGAGGTGGCGAAAGTTGGAGCGGCAGATTACGGTCGGCTCGTCCATGGCCTCGCTCTGCAGCCCCACCTCCAGCTGGATGTCGAAGGCCCACTCCCCGGAGCTGCGCAGGTAGGGCAGGGGCTCGGGATCCTGGACCGGGCCGGGCACCCGGAAGGGCTCCAGCGCGTCCAGGGTCACCACCCAGGGGGAGATGGTGGTGGCTAGGTTCTTGGCCAGGAAGGGCCCCAGGGGCTGGTACTCCCACTTCTGGATGTCCCGGGCGCTCCAGTCGTTGACCAGCACCAGGCCGAAGATGTGCTCCCCCGCCTCCTGGACCGGGATGGGCGTCCCCAGCTCATTCCCCGGCCCCATGAGCAGGCCCATCTCCAGCTCGAAGTCCATGAGCCGGCTGGGGCCGAAGCTGGGCGTGGTCTCGTCCCCCCGCACGGTCTGGCCCCAGGGGCGGTGGATGGGCGTGCCGCTCACCACCAGGGAGCTGGCCCGGCCATGGTAGGCCACGGGCAGGTGCAGCCAGTTGGGCATGAGGGCCTTCTCCTTGCCCCGGAACATGCTGCCCACGTTGGTGGCGTGCTCCTTGGAGGAGTAGAAATCGGTGTAGTCGCCGATCTGGGCGGGGAGGTGCATGGTCACCTGGGCCTGGGGGATGAGGAGCCGCTCCCGCAGGGCCGGGTTGTCCCGCAGGGTGGGGTTGCGGGCGTCCAGGAGGGCCTGGAGCCGGGCCCGCACCTGGGACCAGACCGGCCGCCCCGCGGCCATGAAGGCGTTGAGGCTGCCCTGCTGGAAGTAGCGGGTCTCCAGCAGGCCCACCTGCTCCAGCCCGGCCAGATCCAGAACGAAATCCCCGATGGCCACGCCCACCCGGGGCGCGGTCCCCGGTGTACTGAAGACGCCATAGGGTAGGTTCTGGATGGGAAAGTGGGAGTCGGGGGCGACGGGCACGAAGGATTCTTGGGTCATGGCAGGTTGCCTTCTCTCGCGGTGTGGGTGGATGGATGGGGCAGCCAGCCCAGGGCCCGGAGATCCTCCCGGGGCTCGTCGAAGCTGCAGCTGCCGAAGGAGACGAGGGCCCGCTCCCGCAGCCGGGCCAGGGTGGCCACGTCCAGGGCATGGCCCCGCCAGGCGAAGCCCTGGTCCGTGAAGGCGAAGGCGCCCGGATCCTCCTCCAGCAGGATGGCCTCCACGGTGGACCGGTTTAGGCCGGCGCCAGCCAGGAGCAGACCGGCTCCGAAGACGTTCACGAAGCCGTGGGTGGGGACGCCCAGGTCCGGGTCCTGGCGGCGAACTGGATGGTGCAGCCCTGCGGTGCACTTCAGGGGCACATCCCCTTCGTGACAGACCATCAAGGCAGCGGCAACTTGAGAGGCAGAGGGAATCATCTGGGGTTCCACACCCCCGCACCGCAACTTGAGACCGGCCACACCATCCAGTCGCGCCAACCCGGCAACTGCGACAGGCAACAGCGCATCCCAGTCCGGTCCCTGAGGGACCTCGTAGAAGGCTCGAATCTGGGGACCCAGGCGCTCCTGGGCCTCCTGGATCAGGGCCGCGACCCGCCCCGGATCCCCCTGGCGCAGGAGATCCACAGGGAGGCGCGCCTCGAACAGCTCCGCCTGCACCTGGCCGGGATGGGCCTCCTGGAAGGCGGCCAGGGCGCCCAGATCCTGGGCCAGGTTGGCCAGCCACGCCTCCGGATCCGCACCGCCCCGGCCCAGGAGGGAGAGCCGCAGAGTCGGCTGGAAGTCCCGGCCGGCCAGCTCTTCCAGGCGGCTGGCGGGCAGGACGAACCGGGCCAGCATCCAGGCGTCCGGCCCCTCCCGGTAGCGGAGGACATTGGCCAGGGCCGGCTCCAGGGCGAGGCTGGCCGGGGGGAAGAGCCCCGCGTAGTCGATGATCTGGGCCATGAAGGCCCGCAGACCTGCGCTGATCCTGGCCATCATCCCCCCTGGAGTGCCTGCCACATCTCCTGGTCCCGCTCCGCGGTCCAGATGATGGGGTCCTGGATGCCCCGCAGCTCGTCGTAGGCCCGGCTCACGTTGAAGGGGATGCAGTGCTCGTAGATGGGCCAGTCGCCGTACTTGGGCGTCATGTGAGCGTAGACGTGGTCGAAGGCTGCTTTCAGGTCCGCGCCCTGGTCCAGGGCCTCCTGGGTCAGGGAGAGGAGGTCGTCGATGAAGCCCCGGGTGGAGCGGATGGCCTGCTGGACCTGCTCCTCCCCCAGGATGGCCGAGCCCCGGCCCGGCACCACCACCCGAGGGCGCAGGGCGGCCAGCCGCTCCAGGGTGCCCCGCCAGGCGTGGAGGTAGGCGTCCCCGCAGTAGAGGGCGCAGCGGTCCTCGATGAGATCCCCGGCGAAGAGGACCCGCTCCTGGGGCAGCCAGGCCACGCTGTCCCCCTTGGAGTGGCCTCGGCCCAGGTGCAGCAGCCGCACCTCCCGCTCCCCCAGCCAGAGAGTGGTCTCCTGGTCGAAGGTCAGGTCCGGCCAGGTGAGGCCGGGCACCTCGTCCACGTCCTGGAAGAGGCGGGGGAAGCGGCGCACCTCGGACTCGAAGTCCTGTTCGCCTCGCTCCGCGATGAGCTCCCGGGTGCCTCGGCTGGCCAGGACCGTGTGGGCCTCGGTGAAGGCGGCCCGCCCGAAGACCCGCACCGCGTGGTAGTGGGTGAGGAAGATGCGGGTCACCGGCTTGTCCGTGACCGTGGCCATGTCCGCCAGCCACTCCCGGGCCATCTTGGGCGTGGCCCGGCAGTCGATGGCCAGCACGTCCTCCGGCCCCAGGATGAAGCCGGTGTTGGGGTCGAAGTCGCTGATGTAGCCGTAGACGTCCGGGGCCAGCTCCACGAGCCGGGCCTTCTGGACCTGGGTGTCACCGGTGGATGCAAAGGGTTTGGCCATGGGAATCTCCGTGGTTTTTGATGGAAGTTGGGAGTTGGAAGCCAGGAGTTGGCAAGCGTGCGTCATCGACTTCCCAATCCCAACTGCTCACTCCCGCTTTTTATCTCCCCGTCCACTGAGGCTGTCGTTTCTCCAGGAAGGCCGCCATGCCCTCCTTT
>WGCB01000328.1 GCA_015494005.1 Caldilineaceae bacterium | reverse complement strand
GGCCAGGGCCTCGGGCTGGAAGGCCGGCGCGCCGGGCCGTCCCAGGGGGGGCTGAGCCTGCGCAGCATCCACGGCGGCCTGCTGGTCCAGGAGGCGGACCGCAGCCAAGCGGACATGGACCCGGCCAACTGGCGCATCGTTTCCCAGGCCAGGCCCACCCCAGAGCAGATAGCAGACCTGGCTTTTGCCTGGTGGGTGGCGCGGCACGTGAAGAGCAACGCCATCGTCTTCGTCAAGGACCGGGCCACGGTGGGCGTGGGCGCGGGCCAGATGAGCCGGGTGGACGCGGTCATGCTGGCCGGTCACAAGGCGGGGAAACGGGCCCGGGGCGCGGTGCTGGCCTCGGATGCCTTCTTCCCCTTCCCCGATGGCATCAAGGCCGCGGCGGAGTACGGCGTCACCGCGGTGGTGCAGCCGGGCGGCTCCATCCGGGACGAGGAGGTGATCCAGGCCGTGGATCGCCTGGGGCTGGTCATGGCCTTCACCGGGACGCGCCACTTCCGCCACTAGCGGTCCAGACCAGCCCAAACCACCCAGCATGCTTGCTTTCGCCTCGGCGGACTAGGGACGGATGACCCGGATAATCGGGGTCATCCGTCCCATGCGCGCGGGGGGAAGTTGGCGGATCCTGTAGGTAGGCAACATCATTTCGATGGCCACGCCGGGGGAGGATTCCTTCGCGGCAGTGGCTGTCAACTGGACCGGGGCGTCTCCGGTTCAAGCGTGTTCACCAGGAGGGGTATGATGAAGATCATCCTGGACCGAGGTCTCTGCGATGCGGATCTCGCCTTCTGCGCCCGTTGTTCCGCGGCTTTCTTCCGCAAGCCCCTGGGCACGGACCGGCCCTGCGTCACCGCGGTGATCGACGACGGCAACGAGGACCTGCTCCACTTCGTCGTCCGCACGGATGGCCGGGAGCTGGAGTTCGACCTCACCGAGGATCTGCAGGAGGGGCTGGCCCTGGAGGGGTGGGAGTTCCTGGCCGACTTCGATCCGGCCTTGATCCGCCGGGGCGCAGCCAAACGCTGGCGAGAGATCGGCAAGCTGCCGGCGGCCCACAATCTGGAGGAATCCAGCCAGGAGACCGCCAGCGAGGAGTCGGTGGGCGAAACCAGCTGACCAAGCCGACTGGAAGCTGCCAGTTCGATCACACCGGTTCTATCGGCCGGTCCAATCACGTTGACCTGAGCACACTGGCCTCCGAGCAACTGGGGTGAATAGCCGCGCTTTGCCTTTGCTGGCAGGCGCGGTTATTCTTTTGCTTTCAGGGCCCCCAGGACGGCGCGGATCGGAGAACCGAGTTTCAGCGAGCAGGGAGTGGGAGAGCGATGGCGAGGAAAGAGGGCGGGACCGATGGATCTGGCGTGGAAGGGTTCATCCAGGACGTGAGCCGGCTGGCCGGACAGTTTCCGCCCACCCCCTGGGGCAGCCGCTGGTTCGTCCTGGCCATGGGCGAGCGCTACGCGGCCATCCGCCTGCAGGACGCCTGGAACCCGGTCCGCTTCCTGGCCCAGATGGCCGGTGCGCCGCCGGTGCGTTTCGGCACGCACGGCTTCCGCTGGACCCTGGTGGACGATGCCAACCCGGCCCGCCACTACACCGCGTTCGTCTTCGTGGGGTTCTGGGCGCCCCGGTGGATGGCCGTGCTGGTGCTCTGGCTGTGGGAGTTGGCCGGTTTCTTCCGCTACGGCCGGGGCTGGGGCCTGGCGGACATGCGCATGGGCTATGTGGGCCTCCACCACGGCCAGCTGATCCGCCGCTACGGCCACCGGATCTTGCCTGGGCTCATCGCTTTCGCTTTGACGGAGCGGGGGCTGTGGAGCCGTCCACCCTGGCGCTGGGACGTGTGAAGTGTTCTGGGTGTGAGGGCTGTTCGAGGAGCGTCAGAGGAGGCTCGGGGGCGTGGCGGGGGTGTCCACTGGGGAGGCGGCGGTGACCTCCCGGGCCCGGGCCGTGGCCAGCCGATCCGCCCGTTCGTTCAGGGGCGTGCCCGCGTGGCCCTTGGTCCAGTGCCAGGTGACGCCACCGGCCGGGGCGTGGCGTTCCACCGCGGCCACCAGGGCCTTCCACAGGTCCTGGTTCTTCACCGGCTTCTTGGCGGCCGTGCGCCAGCCGTTCCGCTGCCAGCCCCGCACCCACTGGGTGATGCCGTTGCGCAGGTAGGCGCTGTCCGTGTAGAGATCCACCCGGCAGGGGCGGGTCAGCGCGTTCAGGGCCTCCACCGCGGCCCGCAGCTCCATGCGGTTGTTGGTGGTGTCCCGCAGGCCGCCGCTCAGCTCCTTCTCGTGCTGGCCGTAGCGCAGGATGGCTGCCCAACCGCCCGGCCCTGGATTGCCCAGGCAGGCGCCGTCGGTGTAGATGATCACCGATGTGGCGGATCGACCGCTCATGGCTGGATCCCTCACTGTTTGGTGCGCAGCTCCACCAGGGTGGTCTGGCCTGGGTAGATGGTCAGGTTCGTCCCCACCTTCTCCCCGTTGATCTTCCCGGTGATGTAGTAGTTGCCCGGCGGCAGGTGCCCCAAGGCCCCGTTTTCTCCCCAGATGGGATCCGGGCCCAGGTTCTCCGCGTCCTGGTAGATGTCCACCGCCCGGACCCAACGGGTGCCGTCCTCCGTGTAGCGGAGCAGGCTCAGCCGGGCCCCGGACCAGCTGCGCCCGTCCGCGCTGAGGAAGCGCACAGCCACGGTGCCCCAGTTCTTCCCAGGGTCCATCCACAGGGTGGGGTTCACCGTCCGCCAGTAGCTGTTCTGGCCGATGCGCACCTCCAGGTGCAGGTGGGGGCCGATGGCGATGCCGGTCATGCCCACCAGACCCACCACGTCCCCGGGCTTCACCTGCTGGCCCACCGTGACCCGCACCTCGCTCATGTGCCCGTAGAGGACATAGACGTCCTGCTCCCCCTCCGGCGTGGACAGCCGCTGGTTCAGGCGGATGACCACCGCCAGCCCGTAGAAGTTGGTGTAGGGCCCCAGCAGAGCCGGGTTGTCCTTGCCCGCGTGGACCACCTCCCCCTCCGCCACAGCCAAGATGGGGGTGCCCAAGGGATTGGAGAGATCCAGCCCATGGTGCGGGCGATAGCGCCCTCCCGCCGTGGAGCCGTACTGGTAGTTGGGGCTGGCCACCTGGTTGTAGCCGGCAGGGAAGGGGTTCTCCAGCCAGTAGTGCTCCTTCTCGCCCGGGGCCGGCGCGGGGAAAGTCACCCAGGCCGGGCCAGGCTGGCGGGGCGGCGCCGGTGTGGGCGTGTTGGTGGGGCTGGGCACGGCCGTGGGTGTGGGCAGGGG